>JBBQXI010000359.1:0-4284 GCA_038209805.1 Bacteroidales bacterium
ATTTTCGTACCTGATTGAAAATAAGGACGACAGTTGGATTGCGCCCGGAATTAATCTTAGAAGTGTGGGAACCATTCGAGACGTGATGAAATGGCCTCGACGCGACCGACGCAATGATCCGGAGAAATTGGATTGCATCAACTTCAACCTACTCAGTCCATTCACAATAAAAAAAATGCAAAAAGGACTTGACATTCTATCTAGCTTGAAAGAAATTTCAGGAGAAACAACCGAAGTTTTTGCTTACCGGAACACTCTGATTAGCAAAAGCGCTTTGGAAAAGGGAATCAACCTATACGATAAGGCCATCTATAAATTCCTCGGAAACTCTGTTATTTCACGCCTCGAAAAATGCAACGTTCAAACATGGCAAGAACTTATTGATTGCCTGAAACCAAAACACAGCATTGGCGAAGGAGAATGGAGCGATTTATCCGGATTGATTGCCCCCAAGACCGAAATCCACAAGCTGATCAAAAGCATAGAACGTAAGGAATTGGCAAGTTTGGAAGAGATAGAACAGGAATTCAGAAACTTGCACAACAATTATTATGAATACGAATGGATCTGGGCTTCGGAATTACTAGTCGAAAAAACCGGTAAAAAAATTGATGACCTTACCATAAACGACGTTATTTTGCTGATCAAAAAATGGAAAGAAAGTGTGATCGGATTGGATGAAATGCTGTATGAAGATGCAAAAAAAGAGTTCAGGCTTGACTCGATGACTGGTTTTGGAATGGACGGAAATAAGACCACCCAAAAACTCGATTTCGAAAAAGTTAGAGGCAATTTCGAAAACAACGATTTCGTCAATGAGATTGTCAGTCACATTAAAAGGAAGACATTGCTAGGCGAAAAAATACTTGAAAAATTATCAGTAATTGAAAAATCAAATCACAACTAAATATTATGAGACTTATTATTCAGGACAACTACGAACTGGCATCCCAATGGGCTGCTAATTATATGGCCCGTAAGATTATTCTGGCCAAGCCAACGGCAGAAAAACCTTATGTATTGGGACTACCAACAGGCTCGTCGCCGCTGGGCATTTATCGCGAACTGATTAAATTGCATCAGGCCGGAGTGGTTTCGTTTAAAAATGTAGTAACCTTTAACATGGACGAATATGTGGGTATTCCGAAAGATCATCCACAAAGTTACTATACATTTATGTGGACAAATTTCTTTAGTCATATTGATATTCGTCCTGAAAATGCCAATCTTCTGAATGGGAATGCACCCGACCTCAAAGCCGAATGTCAGGCCTACGAAGATAAAATCAAAGCATATGGCGGAATTGATTTGTTCCTTGGTGGAATTGGCGCCGATGGACATGTTGCATTCAACGAACCCGGATCATCACTGGCATCTCGCACCCGCGACAAAGAATTGAATTTCGATACCAAAGTAGCCAATTCGCGCTTTTT
This sequence comes from Bacteroidales bacterium, assembly GCA_038209805.1. GTDB lineage: Bacteria > Bacteroidota > Bacteroidia > Bacteroidales > Prolixibacteraceae > Aquipluma. The sequence goes on from JBBQXI010000359.1 coordinate 1,434, forward strand.
CGACAACGATGTGAATAAAGTGCCTGACTCATCTCTTACCGTTGGGGTTGGCACTGTAATGGACTCTAAAGAAGTTTTAATCATCGTAAATGGCTACAACAAAGCCCGCGCTTTGCAACATGCCATTGAAGAAGGTGTGAACCACATGTGGACCATCAGCGCACTGCAACTTCACCCGCGCGGAATGATTGTTTGCGATGAACCGGCAACCTACGAATTGAAAGTAGGAACCTACAAACACTTTAAATCAATCGAAGAAAAAAATCTCGATCCGGGCAGTTTACTAAACTCTGATTTGATTTGGTAGACCCCCAATTCGTCACTCCAAATTTATTCCGGGGTCTGTTTCATTACTATATTGAGATCCTGAAACGAGTTCAGGATGACAATATAATTTAGTCAGGGTTTCACTTCGAAGTGAAACCCTGACTTTTGGCAAGTAGCGTTTTTAATCACCAACAGATGGACAAAAGAATAATCACTTTAAACACAATATTAGTACCGCTTGCCGTCATTGCAGGCTGGACACTGTCCAAAGCATCACTTGTTGGTAAAGTAGGAATCAATGTTTTGCATCGGGAATACCTGTTTTTAAACTCTTGGTGGAAAGGAGCTTTATTGATCTGGGTTATCTGGGTAGTTTTGGAAATCGTTCAATATCTGATTTTGAAAAGATACCGCCGGAGTATCAATCTGACTTTTCAAGCTGCTTTTATATTTCTGGCCGTGCTCGGTATTTATTATACTTATTTAGATTTCAGAACATTCTCACACGGAATATTGGGTGATCGTTTTCATATCGGAGGATACCTGTTCTGGATTGGATGGATCATCATCAGCATCTTTTTCATCAAACTCCGGAACGACGAAATCGCAATTCTGGAAAAGCAGGAATAACTTACAAAAAAGTCAGGACTTCAGTTAAGTGAGACCCTGACTTTTTTATGACAAACCTATCTTCTATTTCGACTGAGCTGATTCGATAATTTTAAATAAATCCTGTGGTTTTTCGCTGAAAGCTTCTTTAAATAAGTACACCGAAACCGCGATATAGACAATAAAACCCAAAACAATAAGGATTTGTGTCCACGATGTTTTCTGAATCTCGTGCCGGTCTTTTATCTCGCAAACTTCGCCAGGACAATATTTGGCTTTTTTGCCGTAAAACCATCCATAAAACAGGCAGCCCAAGCAAATTCCGAAAGCCGATTCAAACAGCAGGAATATCAGGCAGATCAAACAAATCAATCCGGTTATTGCACTGTATGAATTGACGAACACCACCAAAACCAGCATAATCAGCACCAAAATTAGTCCGATTACCCAAGCGAATTTCTTTTGAGCTGCACCCACATATTCGGGTGTCTGTCTGCGAACAATGAGTCTCCCAATGATCAAGGTTGGCGAAAATTTTGGACTGATAAATAACCGAATCAGAAAATCGACCAAAAATGCCAGTATAAAATACTTCAGCATCACAAAACTACCTTTCATAATAGCCGTCAATACCGACAAAAAAGCCCAAACAAATAATATTCCGGCGGCAGCACGTATTTCCCGTTCGTTTAAAACCGGAATTTCATAACCTTCAACATCTTCACCAAATTTGACCACTTTACTCATTTTAATAACATTTAGTTTAACATTCTGAAATTGAACGAAAAAGATACGAAATAGTTTTGAATAAGAAAATCTTCCGGAGAGTTAGTGACTTTCGAATAAAAAAAATGTAACCAATTTAAATACCGACTGACTAAATAACAAAAACACGATTGATGAACGATTCAAAAGAACTTCGATTCAAGCAAATTATTGAAGAAAACAAACTCCGGATTGAGGGTATTTGCCGGTATTACTCGTCGAATTCGGAAGACCGGAAAGATTTGTATCAGGAAATTTTGGTCAACATATGGAAAAGCCTCGACAAGTTTCGCGGCGATTCGGCCATCAGCACATGGATTTACCGCATTGCCGTGAATACTTCGCTGAGTTTCGCCGGGAAAGTCTACCGAAACATGAACCTGAACATCGACCAATCGCCGCAAAGCCTAAACATTTTGCTTGATAACGACGAACTGGAACTGAAAAAGAAGAAAGAACAGCAACTCGAAGCGCTTGAAGCTGAACTGAATCTACTCTCGATCATCGACAAAGCCTTGATTTCACTGGTGCTCGAAGGCCTGTCGATGCGCGAAATTGCCGATATCATCGGGCTTACCGAACCCAACGTAAAGGTGAAAATACACCGGATAAAAGAAAACCTCAAACAACAGTTAATTAAAGCATAACGACCATGACAACAACAACAACAACAAATACCCCTAATTTAGACCTGAATAAGCTCATTGAAGGACTCCGCCGTGAAGACGACCGCAACATGCACCTGACCAACCGTTTTAAATGGCTCATGTGGATTTTTACCCCGCTCTATTTTTGCTTCTTTCTTTTCATGATATACGAAGGCGAGCCCATCCTGAAAGAAATCGGGTTCTTCTTCTTTTCGGCCAGTTTCCTGTTTTTTGCCATCGTATTTCGGAATCTGAACAATGAATACAAATCGGTTGACTATGGGCTACCAACGACAGAAATGCTGCGAAAAGCGGCCCAGCGTTACGAAATCTGGCAGACCAAAACAGTAAAAGCCATGTTCCCGGCGTTTCTGGCGGCCATTGGAGTCAGCCTATCCAGCCAGGAAATGATTCCGAATATCGATGATACCAAAATAAGGATTGCACTGGTCTTTGTAGCTTACCTGCTTCTTTTGTGCGTTGCGTTTGGAGTCGGGTACCTCATCTGGCGCAAACGCCAGAAACCCCTGCGCGACCATGCCCTGCTGCTCTTAGCCGAACTT
>JBBQXI010000360.1:0-4275 GCA_038209805.1 Bacteroidales bacterium
GGTAAAGGTTATGCACATCAATGTGAATAGCAGCGCTGAAGTTGAAAAAAACAGAGACCGTTATTTGTGGCTTGATCAACAGTACAATACAAAATAATGAAAATAAATCTGTGTGTCGATTAAACACATTGGAATTTTTGAAGTCAAAACATGCACTAATAACAAAACAAATACACATCTAAACGACCAATAACAAAAAAAACATTTATTATGAAGCTAAAACTCACCATTGTTACAGCTATTCTTTTATTCGGGATGACCACATTTGCCCAACAGGCACTTTTTGGTGGAGCGCCAATTGTTTCGCCTGAAGTTAAAGCCGATCATACTGTAACTTTCCGGATTCAGGCTCCAGCTGCCGATTCTGTGCAAATTACCGGCGACTTTTTGCCGACTATAAAACTGAAAACCCAATGGGGTTTGATCGATGTTCCCGGAACAGCCAAACTAACCAAAGACGAAAAAGGAATATGGGCTTTTACAACACCACCACTGGCATCCGATTTATACTCATACACCGTAATTGTTGATGGTTTCAAAACAACCGACCCAAGCAATGTTTACATTATTCGCGATGTGGCTTCAGTGTTCAATGTGTTTATAGTGGGTGGTGGCAAAGGCGATTTATACGAAGTAAGCAAAGTTCCCCACGGTTCGGTTACCCGCCGCTGGTACGATTCTCCCGGAAATGGCATGCAACGTCGCGTTACTGTTTATACTCCTGCCGGATACGAAGCAAGCAAAGACAAATATCCGGTACTTTACCTGTTGCACGGAATGGGTGGCGACGAAGAAGCCTGGATTGCTCTTGGCCGTAGTTCTCAAATTTTGGATAACCTGATTGCGCAGGGAAAAGCAAAACCGATGATTGTGGTAATGACCAACGGTAATGTGGCTCAGGAAGCTGCTCCCGGCGAATCAAGTTTGGGTTATGCCAAACCTAGCATGCAAATGGAACACACCATGGATGGTAAATTCGAAGAAACCTTCCCAGATGTAATCAAGTTTATTGAAAGTAATTACCGTGTGAAAGCTGACAAGGCCGACCGCGCTATTACTGGTTTGTCAATGGGTGGTTATCATTCTTTACATATTTCGCGATATTATCCAAATACGTTCGACTATGTTGGTTTATTTTCGGCTGCCATCATTCCAAACGACAAAGTGCAATCGAAAGTTTACGAAAACTTCGATTCTACTCTGGAAGCTCAGAAGAAAAATGGCTACAAACTCTATTGGATTGGCATCGGCAAAGCCGATTTCCTATATAAAGCCAATGCTGAATACCGCGATAAACTCGATAAAATAGGCATGAAATACACGTATGTTGAAACCGAAGGTGGTCACACCTGGACGAACTGGAGAGTTTACCTGTCGCAATTTGCGCCACTGCTTTTCAAATAATAAAAAGTCATCAGTCATTGGGAAAAGTGAATCAGCTTTCCCAATGACTTTTCTCTAATGTCAAACAACCTAATGATGAACCTAAAAACTAACTTTTTGGTCCTATTCCTGATCCTGATTTCAGGAATTCTTGCTTCAGCTCAGGAAGTATTCAAAAACAACGACCTCACAATCACCAAACTTGAAAAGAACATGTGGGTGGTCGAAACCTCCGACAATACCACCATGTACATCATCGAAGGCTCGAAAAAAGCCATGCTTATTGATAACGGAACCAAGTGTGAAAAGTTGGATGAAGTAATCAAACAAATAACCCAAAAGCCACTCATTGTGATGATTACACATATTCATCCCGATCATGCCGGAAACATTAAGTATTTCGATCAAATCTATTTCCATCCGGGCGATACCGTTTTAATGAGGACGATGAAAGTAGCATACAATGGAGAAATCAACTTTGTTAAGGATGGTGAAAAATTCGATCTGGGAGGAACTACAATCGAAGCTCTATTCACGCCAGAACATACTCCCGGTTCTATCGTTTTGCTTGACCGTAAAGCTGGTAACTGTTACTCCGGCGATGCTTTTGGTTCAGGGCAAGTCTGGATGCAACTCGAACCACATGTATCAATGGCCATTTATGCACAATCGTGCAGTGCCATGGAAGCCTTAATGGACAAGGGAATAACCAAAATATACTGCGGACACTATCCGTATGTGAAGAAAGCCTACGACAAAACCTACATAACCGAAATGCGCCAACTGGCCGAAGAATTATCGAAAGGCACTGCTCCTGAAGGGAAATCCTATCCGACCAAAGTGTCGATTGGCACCCAAACTCCGATGATAACCACCAACGGTAATGCCAGCATTGTTTACGATCCTGAAAAAATAAATTAGTACATTATCTTGAAAAAAACAGGATATTCAACCATCAACTAAAATGCTAAATATGAGCCGTTTGATTGCACTTTTGATGATTGCACTTTTCTTTGCTTGTACACCAGCTCCAAAGACTGATAAAATTGATGTAAATTCCGTTCAACTTAAATCCGGAATAATATCCGGAAAAACCTCTGATGATCAGGCTGTGAAAATTTTCATGGGAGTTCCATTTGCTGCGCCACCCGTTGGCGATTTGCGTTGGAAAGCTCCTCTGTCAGTTGCTTCATGGGAAGGCGTTCGTGCCTGTGTAACTCCTCCGGCATCAGCCATTCAAGCTCCGCCAAAGCCATTTATGTGCTGGTCGAAAGAGTTTATGGCACCCGAATCGCCGCTCAGCGAAGACTGTTTATACCTGAATGTTTGGACTACCGCCAAAACCTCACAAGATAAAATGCCGGTTATGGTTTGGATTCATGGTGGCGCATTTACAGGAGGCTCAGGTACTGTGCCGCTTTACGACGGCGAAGCGATGTCGCGCAAGGGTGTTGTGTTTGTGACCATCAACTATCGCCTTGGCATTTTGGGCTTCCTTGCCCATCCTGAACTTTCAGCCGAATCGGAACTGAAGACTTCAGGAAACTATGGAATTCTTGATCAGATTGCAGCCCTGAAATGGGTAAAAGAAAACATTGCTGCATTTGGCGGCGATCCGAATAACGTAACCATCGACGGACAATCGGCCGGATCGTTCAGCGTGAATATGTTGGTGGTGTCTCCATTGGCCAAAGGCTTGTTCCAGAAAGCCATTGCACAGAGTGGCGGTATGTTTGGCAAACAACTTTCGCTGGGGCAAACGTTGCAGTCGGCTGAAGAAAGCGGAAAACAGCTTACCGAAAACCTTAAAATTGCCAACATGGCCGTTTTCAGAGCGATGCCAGCCGATTCACTTTTAAAAATTCAGTCCCGATTTGGAGTGACTATCGACAATGTAGTTATCACACCAGTTTACGAAACATTTGCTGCCGGAAAACACAACGATGTGGTAGTAATTTCGGGTTGGAATGCCGACGACGGTGTTTCTTTCGGTCCTGCCCCTAAGGCAACCCAATTTCAGGAGAACATTAAAAAACAATATGGTGACAAAGCCGCGACATTCCTAAAACTTTTCCCGGCTAAAACTGACGAGGAAGCTGCACAATCGCAGAAGCTGATTTCGCAACTTTTCTTTGGCTGGAACAACTATGCTTGGGCTCGTTTGCAGGCTTCTATGGGTACCGGTAAAGCGTATTTGTATCAGTTCAAACGGGTGCCTCCGGGAGAGCCCAATTTTGGTGCTTTCCATTCGGCTGAATTTGGCTATGCCCTGCACAACCTGAAAAAATGGGATCGTCCGTTTACCGATGTCGATTTTAAAGTGGAAGATGCGATGAGCAGTTATTGGGTGAATTTTGCCAAAACGGGAGACCCTAATGACGAAGGCTTGCCTGTTTGGCCAGCTTTCAACGAAAATAATCCTGAAATTATTGAGCTTGGCGATGAAGTAAAAGCTGTGCCTCTGCCATACAAGGAACAATTGAAATTTATGGACGAACTCAATAACTAAATGAAAAAGGATTTAGACTGACCTGAATACACAAAGTAATGCTAAATATATTAATATAAAACCGATGAAAAAAATTCTGTTATTCATTTTCTGTCTTGCATTCATTGCAGGGACACAAGCTCAGGAACTTTCCAATTTTATGAACCAGAAACCTATCGTTTCTCCTGAAATTGGAGCAAAAGGAGTTACCTTCAGACTGATGGCTCCCAATGCTGACACCGTTAAAATTAATGGTGGATTTACGCCAACTGTCAAGATGAAAACGTCATTCGGGACCATGGATGTTCCTAGCAGTGTAAATCTTAAGAAAGACGAGAAAGGCCTTTGGTAAATCACCTTGCCACTTCCGGAGCCCGAACTTTACACCTACAGTTTCATTGTTG
>JBBQXI010000361.1:0-4249 GCA_038209805.1 Bacteroidales bacterium
AATTGGTTGGCCGGCACGTGGCGTTTGCAGGTTGAACGTTCTTCACTTTTTTCGGGCGCACCCCAACGAATTTCAGGGCCGTCATTCGGGTTGTATGCCATTTCAAAGGCATCTTTTCGTTTCAGGATTTCGGCAATGGTCAGCGTCTGCTTGCTGCCATTCGAGCGGGTATAGGTAATTGAAAGTTCATTCGTTTTTTTCGCTAAAAGCGCTTCCAGATTTTTCTTTGCTTTTTCAGGAGATTGAAGCATAGGTAATTTATAGTCATCAGGAGAACGCACAATCTTATTCGGGAAATCCTGAACCGCATCCATCGCAATCAGTAGGCGAAGATCGCGGTTTGGGGTCGAAAAATCTTCCCATTGTCCACCAGCCTGAAATACTCCTGAAGTTCCGCCCGGCATGGGGACAACCATACCTGGATGTGATTTCATGTATTCTTCGCCATTTCCAACCGAATTAACCCGAACATTCAACTGCTCATTCAAAGCATTGATCAAATCAAGCAAAGCCATTTCCGGATCCATCGGTTTGGGATTAATAACCCGTTCCATGGTGTGATAAAATTTAGCACTTTCCATTCCCTTTTGCTGAAGTGAAAAGGAAACAAGTTCGGAATTTGCATTGATCTCATTCGACTTCAAAAGCCTTAACTTTCCATTACTCTCAACAATCGGGCGAAATGCTTTAAAGCCCGGCTCCCCGATGACTTCCTTTTCATTTGTATTGAATAGAAAATTACCCTTCCAGAATCGCTTAATCGCGACTGTTTTGTCAGGTTGTGCATCAACTGCAAGAAGGACTCCCGGACTGTCGCTGGTTTGAGGAATGGTTCGTACAAGAATTAAAGTATGACCATAGGGGTCGGCAAATACAACTCCCGGACGCAAAGCCGAATGAGTAAGCGGAACAGGATAATAGTCGGAACTTTCGTCGGCAAAAGCAGTCCGGGCAGTTCCAGAATGAACGCCATTCATAATCATTCGAGCGAAAGTATTGAACTTCTGTGTCGGATTCGTTTTAGAGATAATTGTCTCATTGGTGATCCAACGTCCGGTATGGGGAGCTTTGCCCAGATAACCACGGTCGCATTCGTGGTAGCCAAATGGAAGTCCGAGTTTCCACGAGAAATAAGCCCGCAGATAAAATGGGTTATCGGCACAATCGGGCGTCATTAGTACCTTAATTTTTCCGGAAGCATCATCTTCTCCCAATGAAAGGTAATTGTATAAAAAATTATTTTCCTTATTCTCGGTCGTTTCGTTTAAGGCTTTCCACGATGCACTTTCATTCGAATCATGAAACAACGCATTTATCCAGGCCGAATAGAGTGCTTCGGCTTTGCTGTCCCAACCTTTTTGGGTATTCCAAACCGCATTAGACGCGGACTGCGATGGTTTTGCAGTTACCTGAAAATCCAAACTAGCAGCGCTATTCCCATCAACTGAAACGTGATATTTTCCCTCAGCAACTGCTTTAAATTCAGCAATCTGCCAATAAGGCAAACCATCGCCGCTTTTGCTTTTCTCCAATTTTATTGTTCCTGAAGAACTTTTTACTTTAATTTCTGCTTCCCTGATGTTTTTTCCACCGGTTACCATGACCCGGAAGATTTGTCCCGGACGAGGATTCTCAGGAGAAACCAACACCGCAACAACGGCCTGGGCATCATCATCCTGATTTACTTCTTCAGCAACATCAACCGAAGATTTTGAATCGGAAACGGTCTTTCCGCCCTCCGACCGACTGCCACAAGAGGCTAAGCCCAGAAAAATCGCCGCTATCGCGAACGTCGTCAGCCTCAAACGCACATTAAATCCACTCATGATATTTTGCTTTTATTCAGGGTTCAAATATAAACCTAAAACGGCTAAACGTGAACTAATATTTCAAAGCATAAGAATAGCTTAACTGAAAACAAGCGCTTTCCGAGGGACTCTCAATATTTTCTTTGTGTTAAAAGCGTGCATCTTCCGAAAGCAAAAAATGTCGAATAACATTTTTTCAAAAAATTAAACTACTTTTGCGGCAGATTTTAGGGGTCGGATTTCCTTTTTGCCTGGTTTAAGGCAGGAGCATCTACCCGTCTCCTTCCATTGGCAAGGATCAGTGTATTACTGATTCACAATTTTAAAGGAAATTTATGACATTTGAAGAAACCGGCCTCAAACCGGAAATTTTGAAGGCTATCGCAGAAATGGGATTTGAGAATCCTACGCCTATTCAGGAAGTAACTATTTCACACCTGATCAATTCAACACAAGATTTAGTAGCTTTAGCACAAACCGGAACAGGTAAAACTGCCGCATTCGGGCTACCAGTAATTAACAACATCTCGATGCAGATCAAAGAGGTGCAGTCGCTGATTCTTTGCCCAACGCGTGAATTGTGTCTGCAAATCACCCGCGACCTCGACAAGTATTCAGCGTACATTCCGGGTTTTAAAACCATTCCGGTTTACGGTGGTGCTGACATTACCAAACAAATCAGGGAATTAAAATCGGGCGGACAAATCGTTGTGGGTACTCCCGGACGTGTTCATGACCTGATTCGCCGGAAATTACTCAACATTTCGGCCATTCGCTGGCTAATTCTGGATGAAGCTGACGAAATGCTGACCATGGGATTCAAAGAAGAATTGGATGCCATCCTGGCTACCACTCCGGCAGAGAAACAAACCTTACTATTTTCTGCTACGATGCCATTGGGTATTTCTGAAATTAAATCGAAATACCTGAATAATGCTCTGGAAATGTCGGTTGGAAAACGTAACGCCGGTGCCGAAAACGTTGAACACCATTATTATGTGGTTCATGCCAAAGATAAATATGCTACGCTAAAACGTATTGCAGACAATTATCCTGACTGTTATGCCATTGTATTCTGCCGTACGCGCATGGAAACCCGTGATGTTGCCGAGATGTTTATGGCCGACGGATACAATGCCGACGCTTTGCACGGCGACCTTTCGCAAGCACAGCGCGACCAGGTGATGGCCCGTTTCCGCAGCAAACAAATACAAATGCTGGTTGCAACCGACGTGGCTGCCCGTGGATTGGACGTAACCGAATTAAGTCACGTCATCAACTATTCGATGCCTGACGATCCGGAAGTGTATATTCACCGTAGTGGACGTACCGGAAGAGCCGGCAAGAGCGGTATCTCAGTTACCATCATCAACATGAAGGAAACTGGCCGTTTAAAACAGATTGAAAAACTTTCGCGCAAAAAATTTGAACGCAAAATGGTTCCGGGTGGCGAAGAAATTGTTGAGAAACAATTGTTTCACCTCATTGAACGGGTTAAAAACGTTGACATCAGCAGTGGTCAGGTTGAAAAATACCTGCCGCAGATTCTGGATCAATTCGAAGGTATGACTCACAGCGATATCGTTAAACACTTTGTTTCGCTCGAATTCAATGAATTGCTCGACTATTATAAAAATGCACGCGATTTGAACATTAGGGTTGAAGCTGGACGTGATTCAATGGGACGCAACGACCGCGGAAGTGAACGCAGTGGCGACCGCTTGAGCTTTACCAAGTTATTTATTAATGCCGGAAAGAAACAAAACCTGAATGCTTCGGGTTTGATTGGCCTGATTAATGAATATTCGAATCGCCGGAACATTGAAATCGGCAAGATCGACATTCAACGTAAATTTTCGTTTTTCGAAGTCGATAGTGCATTCGAAAAAGACCTTGTAAATGCGATGAACAATCAGGTGATTGAAGGACATGTCATCAACATTGGCAAAGTTCAATCTATCGAAGGACAACCTGCTTCACCGCGTGAAGAAGGATCGTTCCGCAGAGAAGGCGGTGGTGGTGGATACGGCGGTGGACGCCCAAGAGAAGGTCGCAGCCGCGAAGGTGGTTTTAACGACCGCAGTGACCGCCCAAGACGCAGAAGAAACTAACAAACGATAGTTGCAAATTTAAAAATCCCGAATTTCAGGTTAACTTGAGATTTGGGATTTTTTTACCTATTTCCTTTTTGCTTTCGCCTTTTCCTGATTTTCAAACACTCTGAATTCAACGATCTGTGCGATTAACTTTAAGGGCATGGGTTGGTCAATCGAGAACTGGACAGAACCCTTTCCCTGTTTAAACTTCGAAAGTTCTTTAGCGAATTCGGTATGCCCGGTTGGTGTGGCATAAAAGCCAATGTGATTTTTAAATGCGGCAAAATACACCAGAGGTTTTCCGTGAGTCTTATAAGCTGGCATTCCATAGCCAATAGATTCTTC
>JBBQXI010000362.1:0-4234 GCA_038209805.1 Bacteroidales bacterium
AACAAAGCCGACAGCAAAGATTGGGACACCACCGGAAACATCTTTATTGAAGGCGAAAACCTTGAAGTGCTGAAACTCCTGCAAAAAAGTTATGCCGGAAAAATCAAAATGATATATTTAGATCCTCCCTACAATACCGGAAAAGACTTTGTTTACAAAGACAATTATGCTGACAACCTTGGCAACTACCTTGCCCTGACCGGACAAACCGACGAAGAAGGCAAACGTATAAGTACCAATACAGAAAGCGATGGTCGCTATCATAGTAATTGGCTGAATATGATGTATCCAAGGTTAAAACTTGCTCGAAACCTTTTGAACGATAATGGAATAATACTAATTTCAATTGATGAAAAAGAGGTTCATAATTTAAAAAAGTTGTGTGATGAAATTTTTGGTGAACAAAACTTTACGGGTGAAATTATTTGGAAAAATAGTAGCAAGAATGATCAAGATTATATCTCAATTCAGCATGAATATTTTGTGTGCTATGTGAAAAATAAAAACACAAACAAAGGGAATTGGGTTGAAAAAAAAGAGGGACTAGATGAAATCTATAAAGCATTTGATCAATTTAAGTTAAAACACGGGAATGATTGGGAAGCAATTCATAAAGAAGCACTTGATTGGTATAAACAATTTCCTGAATCTAATCCTATTAGCTCAAGTAAGCATTATAATTGGATGGACGATAAAGGCGTATATTTCCCAGATAATATATCTGGTCCCAATTTTGGACAATACCGTTATGATGTATTTCATCCTGTTACAGGAAAAATATGCAAGGAACCTGCAAGTGGTTGGAGGTATCCCGAAGATACCATGAGGCAAAGGATTGCAGATAACTTGGTGCATTTTGGAGATGATCACACTACAGTGCCAAACAACAAAACATATTTAAAAAATACTGAATTCCAGAGTTTAACAAGTATTAGATATAAAGATGGTCGTGTTGCATCTAAAGGACTAGCGAAACTAATGGGTGAACATATTTTTACAAATCCCAAAGATCCTGATTTATTGATGGAAATATTTAAATCACTTGAAGTAAATTCAAATGATATAGTTCTTGATTTTTTTTCTGGTTCAGGTACTACGGCAGAAAGTGTAATGAAGCTAAATGAAATGTTGAATTATAGTTGCAGCTTTATCTTAGTTCAGATTCAAGAGAATTTATATGAAACATTAAAAACCGCGACAGGAGGTTCAAAAGCTACGATAGAAAGAGCAATTGAATTTTTAGAGTCAAAGGGAGTCCCAGCTAATCTTTGTGAACTAGGAAAAGAGCGTATCCGCCGGGCAGGGGCAAAAATTATTAATGAGAAAAAAACGGAATTAGAAAAATTGCAGAAATCCATAGAAGGGAAAATACTTCAAGACGACATTCAGCAGCAAATAGACAATTTACAATCAACCATTAATCATTTGGATGTAGGTTTTAAAGCCTTTAAATTAGACAGTTCCAATATCAGGGCATGGGATGGCAGTCTGGAAAACTTTGAGCAAAACCTTTTTAATGCCGCCACCAACATCAAAGAAGAACGCACCGAAGAGGACGTGCTTTTCGAAGTGTTGCTTAAATACGGGTTAAACCTTACCCTACCAATCGAAGAAAGAAACTTTGGTAATTGCAGGGTTTTCAGCGTGGGGGCAGGCGTTCTGTTTGTTTGCTTATCAGATAATATTACCACCAATGTCGCCAAAGGCATTGGCCAATGGAAAGCAGAGTTGCAACCCCTCACTTGCAGGGTATTGTTCAAAGACTCCGGATTTAATGACGATGTCGAAAAAACGAACAGCATACAGATTTTGAGGCAGTTTGGTATTGAAGAAGTTAATTCGATTTAAGCGATATGAAAATACAATTCAACAGCGGGTTAAGCTATCAGCACGATGCCATTAACAGCATAGTCGAAATATTCAACGGGCAGGAAATTTGCACCTCCAACTTTACTGTTTTTTCGCCGGAATACATTGCAAAACAAGGCACACTGCAATTGAACCAGATTGGTTTTGCCAATAAAATTGACCTGAACGAGGCACAAGTGATTGAGAATGTGCAGAAGATACAGTTGCGCAACGGGCTGAAACCCTCCACCAATAAAGAGATCGATAAATCACTTTACGACTTTTCAATCGAGATGGAAACCGGCACCGGTAAAACATACGTCTATTTGCGCTCCATTATGGAGATGTACCGCAAATATGGTTTCTCAAAATACATCATTGTTGTGCCTTCTATCCCAATCAAGGAAGGGGTTTACAAGTCGCTGCAAATTACTGAAGAGCATTTCAAAGAGCATTACAACAATGTCAGCTACAAATACTTTATTTACGACAGTTCGCGCTTGAACGAAATACGCGATTTTGCCACCAACGACCAGTTACAAATCATGGTCATCAACATTCAGGCGTTTTCCAAAGACCTTGATGCCACCGGCAAAAAGGCAAACCGTATCATGTTGGACTACAAAGACACATTGGGTTATAAACCCATTTCGCTTATCCAGAATACCCGTCCGGTGGTAATTGTAGATGAGCCGCAAAGTACCATCAGCACCGATCTGGCATTTCGTTCGGTGAAAAATCTGAACCCATTGGCGCTGTTTCGATATTCGGCCACCCACAAAGAAAAAGTGAATATCATGTATAAACTTGATGCGGTAGATGCTTATAACAATCAGTTGGTCAAACAGATTGAAGTAGCATCGGTAAAGGTGGAAGGCGCTGCCGGGGGCATGGCTTACATCAAGCTAATGTCGGTTTCAAACAAGAATGGTATTTCAGCCAAACTGGAACTGGACGTAAAAGATAGCAACGGCAAAGCCAAACGAACAATCAAAGAAGTAAAAAAGAACAGCGATTTGCTTCAATTGACCAAGTTGCCGCAGTATGCCGATTACATGGTTCGTGACATTTACACCACCGTAGGATTCGAATACATCGATTTTATCAACGATGTAGAAATTAAGCTTGGTCACTCGGTTGGCGCCATTGACGATACATTGGTTAAACGTTTACAAATCCGAAAAACGATCGAAGAACACCTCGATAAGGAATTGATGTTGAATCCGAAAGGAATCAAAGTTCTGAGTCTCTTTTTTATTGATGCAGTAAAACATTACCGCATATATGACGATGAAGGCAATGCCAACAACGGCGATTATGCCAATATTTTTGAGGAAGAATACAAAAAGCTGATAAAGAAAGGCAAATACAGCTCTTTGTTTAGTGAAATCAGGGATTTGGATGCAGAAGTATCTGCCGTTCACAACGGCTATTTCTCGATTGACAAACAATCAAAAGCCAGTAATAAAAAGGAAAAATTCGAATATTTTAAAGACACTTCTGGTTCGGTAAGCGCTGACGAAGACACTTACAGCCTTATTATGAAGGACAAAGAAAAGTTGTTGAGTTTTGAATCGAAACTGCGCTTTATTTTTTCCCATTCCGCTTTAAAAGAAGGTTGGGATAACCCCAATGTATTTCAGATTTGCACCCTGAAAGAGGCTGGGAATTCGGAGATTCGCCGCCGTCAGGAAATTGGTCGTGGCTTGCGTTTGGCAGTCAATCAGGATGGTGAACGAATCAGTGGATTCGATGTCAACACACTCACTGTTATGGCCAGCGAGTCGTATGAAGATTTTGTTGACGGACTTCAGAAAGAGATTGAAAAAGAAACAGGTATTCTTTTTGGACACCTTCAGCCACACAGCTTTAGCAATGTTGTAGTTGCCATGCACGATAGTGATCCGGAATTTCTGGGTCAGGAAAAATCAGCAGAAATCTTTAATTTCATCATGATAAAAGGGTATATCGACAAAAAAGGGAAAATTCAGGATTTGCTGCGGGAGGATATTATTAAAGGTCAGGTTGACTTAGGTCAGGATTTTGAACAACATATTGCCAGTCAGATTATTGAAACACTGAAACAAACATCAGGTAAGCTTGAAATCAAAAAGAATGAGGACAAGAAAGTTGTCAAAGTGAAAGAACATATTTTGGACAACGAAGAATTCCGGCAATTGTGGGACAACATCAAATTTAAAACCACCTATTCAGTTCGATTCGATTCAAAAAAGCTGATCGAATCCTGCATCAAACACATCAGCGAAAGGTTGATGGTCAACAGCGGAAAACTGATTTACAACAAGGTTGATCTGAAAATAAACAAAGGCGGGGTTATCGCATCAGAACCTGAGACAGAATATGGGGTTATTCATCAGGAAGTTAC
>JBBQXI010000363.1:0-4229 GCA_038209805.1 Bacteroidales bacterium
AGTTGACACTTGGGTTAACCCCTATATACCCCTACAAGATAATCACCTTTGAGCAAATTACAAACTTTTCAAAGAACTATTTTCTATAAAATACCAATAAAATCAAGCCTTTCAGAAGATTTCTTAACTAAACGACATTGAATTATAAATTGAAATAAAACCCAGCAGGTAACATCAGAAACGCTTGCGGCAGCAGCAGGGGTTTCCTGTGTGCGTGTAGTTTTTTAGGTTATGAACAATGCGAAAACCATCTGATTCATCAAAACTATATGAATGATAGACAGAAAAAAGAAAGAAGATTTTGGGATAGGTTTGCAAACTTCTATGATTTTTTCATAGCTAAAGTTTTCAGAAAAGCATATATAGCTATTCTTGAAAACATAGAATCAGACCTAAACTCAAATCAGATTGTTCTTGAAATAGGAACTGGAACAGGTATTATTCCCTTTTCAATTTATTCAAAAGTTTCTTCTATAATTGCAACTGACATTTCACCCGAGATGATTCGGATTGCAAATCAAAAATTAGAAAAATCAGAAATTAAAAATGTAGATTTTCAAATTCAGGATTCATATAATTTGACTTACCCGGATAAATCATTTGATGTAGTGATTGCTTCTAACTTATTCCATCTGCTTTACGAACCGGAAAAGCCTATAAAAGAGATTAAAAGAGTATTGAAAGACAATGGAATTTTAATTGCTCCGACACTTTGTGTTGGTGAAAATACCAAAAGCAAAATTATAGCAACGGTTATTGGCTTTCTCAGTGGATTTAAGGTTGTTAATAAATGGAGCTTTCAGGATTTTAAAAATATGTTGACTAATAATGAATTGATTATTTATAAAGCGTTGAGGATTGAGGGTAAATTACTAACAGCTTACATCGTAATGAAAAAATAACCGGGCAGTGTGATCAGTGGCAGGTTACCCAGTCGGGTCTTGGTGCTGCACTGACCGTAGATTAATAATCCAGCGAAAGACGAAAAGAATGAAACACAAAGCAATATCAATCCGACCATTCATTGGGGCTAAAAACTTTGACTTGTCACGAAGTTTTTACCGTGATCTGGGTTTTGAAGAGATTATTCTGGCGTCCAATATGTCGTACTTTAAAACGGGTGGATTAGGTTTTTACTTACAAGATGCCTACGTTCAGCATTGGGTCGATAATACCATGATTTTTCTGGAAGTTGACGATGTTAACCGCTATTGGAACGAACTTTTGGATCTAAAACTGACAACCAAATACAATCATGTAAAACTAATGCCTATTCGGGAACAGGCTTGGGGGAGAGAGTGTTTTCTTCACGATCCGTCTGGAATTCTCTGGCACTTTGGCGATTTTTTTTAAATAAGCACCTCGTCAATTCCCCAAACCTATTGAAAAGCAAATCACCTTCTATGGGTAACCAATTGATTTCAACCTCGCCTGAATCCAGTTCTGTCGTGACTGTGCGGATTTCAGAATATTAGTAAAACGAAATTTCTGTTATTTCGAAATAAACACATTCTAAAAAGGTAAGGCATTTCGGTTAATTAGTATAATTTTAGGCGATTTGAAATTGAATCATATAATTTAGGATGTTAGTTGATGAATAATCGGATTGTGGTATTGTTTCTCATAGTCGCCATTTCTCATTTAAATACAGTGTGGGCTCAGGATACAAAGCTCGATAGCCTTGTAAATCTGCTGAAAACCCATAAGCTTGAAGATACCACAAGAGTAAACCTTCTCAATGAAACGGCTTTTGCCATTTATAAGAATAATTCGATTGAAGCATCGCAATATGTTACTGAGGCGGGTGAATTATCGAACAAATTAAGCTTCCGTAAAGGATTGGCGCAAAGTTATTATGTGACTGGATTATCGCTTTCATACTACAAGTCGGATAAATTTGCCCTGGATTATTTTCTGAAATCATTGAAGATCGCAGAAGATATAAATTACAAAAAGGGGATTGCAACGAGTTCGATAGCTTGTGGAGTGAGTTATGCGGCTATCGGTAATATTTCTGAGGCAGGCAATTGCTACCAAAAGGCCTTGAAAATTGCTTCGGAATTAAAGGATCAATCTTTGATAACAAGATGTCTGGCAAATTTATCGGTAATTTATACGGGAAAGGGAGATTACGGGAAAGCTATGGACGGATATCAGACCATATTACGGTTGTTGGAGCAAAAAGACAATAGAAAGATGCGTTCGGCGGTTTTTATCAATCTCGGGGAAATCAACAAATATCAGGGAAATTATCCTCAGGCGCTTGAATATTATCACAAAGCTTTAAAACTCAAAGAGGAAGATAATGAAGAATCGGGTATTTGTTTGTCATTCATAAATATAGGAAGTATCTATACCTTGCAGAGTGACTATGGAAAAGCTCTGGATTATGAAGGTATGGCCTTGAAAATTGCAGAGAGATTAAACAACAAACGACTAATTTCTAATACTTATGAAGAAATAGGAAATGTTTACCTGCAAACCAATAAGCCGGAAGCGCTTGAATATTTTGAAAAGGCCTTAAACATCGCTGAGAAACTGTCTTATCAAACTCCCATATTACGGGTTTCGATTAAAATCGGTGATTTCTATCGGGCTAAGTACGATTACAGCGAGGCTCTGGTAAACTATTCACGTGCGCTAAAAATATCGGAGGAACTAAGCCGAAAACGAACAATTTGTGAAACAAGCATAAAGATCGGAAGCATTTATCTTCTTCAGAAGAAGTATGCAAAAGCTTTAGAGTACAATCAAAAAAGCTTATTGCTTGCCAATGAACTCAAGTTGCTGGATAACCGGAAGGATATTTATGAACAGCTTTCCGAGATTTATGCGGCGACAAACGATTATAAAAATGCCTATCTCTACCATAAACAGTTTACTGAAGCAAACGATAGTGTTTACAATGAGAAGAATGTGAAGAGGATAGCCGAGCTTGAGCTTACCTACAAGTTTGAAAAAGAGAAACAAGTCATTGAATTGGTGCAGCAGAAAAAAGATGCCGTTCAGAAAACGATAATGTTTTCACTTATCGGTGGGGTTATTCTGATGTCATTCTTTGCAGTTCAAGTATTTCTATCGTCGAGAAATAAGCATAACATTAACCTTATTCTTACCCAGCAGAATCACGAAATAGAAGAATTAAACGAAGAATATCTGGTTATAAATGAAGAATTAATGAGATCTAACACCGAACTTTCTGCTACAAAAAAACTGGTTGAGGAGAGTGAGGAGAGTGAGGAGAGGTTAAGACTGTTGATCAAAAATTCAAATGATATTTTGGTTTTAGTCAATGACAAGGATGAACAATTCTTCATTAGCGATGCCGCTGAAATTCTTACCGGATATGGTGTCGATGAGTTATTGGGGAACATTGAGGAGGTGATTTATCCCGATGATTTAAGCATTGTTCAGCAGCACTGGGAAAGGGTTTTGACCATGAAAGATACTTCGGACAGTATTCAGTATAGGCACAAACACAAGAATAAAGGTTATTTATGGTTTGAGGTAGTTGCCCAGAATTTTCTTGATCATCCGGCAATTAAAGCTGTTGTGGCTAATGTTCGGGATATTACTGAACGTAAAAAAATAGAAATTGCACTTCAGGAAAGCGAAGCCGTAAAGGCACAATTGCTGACCAATGAAATCGAACGGATAAACCGTGAGCTTGAAACAAATCAGAGGTCGATGACTGCAGCCACCTTAAAACTGATTCAAAATTCGGAGCGCGATGCACAAACCATCGATCGGTTGATGGAAATAGAAAAAGATACTACTCCTGAAGGCAAACAAAAAATAAAGACCCTGATTGCCGACAACAAACGAATTTCATACAATTCGAACTGGAGCGAGTTCGAAATTTTATTCGAAAAAATACACAGCTCTTTCTACGAGAAACTGAATACCTTATTCCCAACATTGACGGCTAATGAACGAAAAATGTGTGCTTTCCTGAAACTGAACATGAGCAATAAAGACATTGCCCAAATTACGTTTCAATCGGACGACGCCCTAAAAAAAGCGCGACTGCGCCTGCGCCAAAAATTAAGTATTGACAGAGAAACTAACCTATCGGCTTTCTTACAGAATATTTAGATTTCAAACAGCGCTATCGATAATATCTTGTAATTATTACTTTTTCTCTTCTTTGTCAGCCATCAAAACCGCATTTACTGAACCATGCAGCAGCAACAGCCGTTTGGCTTTTACTTCGTCGTAACCCAGTTCTG
>JBBQXI010000364.1:0-4217 GCA_038209805.1 Bacteroidales bacterium
TGCCAACCTGAAAAAGTTGACCGAGACTAAAAAGATTGCTGAATATCTGAACTTCTTCAAAGTTAAATACATTGATTCCGGAGCCGGCGCAAATAAACAATCGGATGTGAAACCTGTCTATAGCGGACCATTCAGCGCTAAAATCGAAGGGATACAGTCATTTGTCCTGATCATTCCAAAGGAGGAAACTAAACCTGATGCGCTAGTCGAAGCAATCCGGCAGTTTAATCAGAAAAATTATGGATCACAATCGCTACAGGTATCCTCATCGATGCTAGACGATTTCAGGCTGATGATAAAGGTTGAAGGTATTTCAAATGCTAAATCCGGACTGGAATACCTGCGTGCAATTGCTGCGGACCAGCAGGTTTATGGCCCAATTCAGGATGCCAACTATCGTAATTTCATTATAACACCTGAGAACGAAGCAATTTTCAGGCAGAGCAAGAACATTCTCACCTACATGGAATTCTACAAACAGTTTTACCTGAAATAGTTTCAAGTCAATCCTTGAAATCTGAAATTTGAAACTTTTAACCTAAAAATACATTCCGGTTAAAGTTTGTTAAACTGATACTATATGTCCTTTTCGTTTGTTTATATCAAAAACAAACAATAAGTAAAGATGAAAAAACAGCATTTAATTGGTTTTCTTTCTGTTGCGATTTTACTTTCATTTAGTTCATGTAAAAAAAGCACATTTGCTGCAACAGATACACTTTATGCTCCTACAGCAACAGATGTTACAGCTACCGCCACTCTTACCCAATTACAAAGTGGGTATAACCTCTATAAGAATAGCTGTGGTGCGTGCCATGGGTTATATTCACCTGATAGTTATTCCGCTTCAAATTGGACAAGTATTTTAGCAAGTATGGCACCAAAAGCGGGCTTATCTTCGGCCGACAAAGCATTAGTGTATAAATATGTAACCAGGGGCAAATGATTTTTGATTTAAATATTAATTGCCGCAAATGGCTATTAATGCGTTGATATTGTTAATTTTACAAATGGATTCAGTTTAAAAAGGTTCGGGGATACAGATTCGGATTCAAAAATCCATTTTTATTCAAATTAAATTTATGCTATTGAAAAAGACTAGAATACTTTGGACCGACGACGAAATAGATTCTTTACGTGCACACATTATCTTCCTTGAAGAAAAAGGGTTTGAGGTGGTAACTGCCAACAACGGAACTGATGCCATTGAAATGGTGAAAAATGATTTTTTCGACATCATTTTTCTGGATGAAAATATGCCAGGGTTAAGCGGCCTGCAAACGCTGAATGAAATTAAAGCACTTGATCCGAATGTTCCGGTAGTGATGATTACCAAAAGCGAGGAAGAAGATATCATGGAAGAAGCCATCGGGTCAAAAATGGCTGATTACCTGATCAAACCTGTTAATCCAAAGCAAATTCTGCATTCAATCAAAAAGAATGTCGACCAGCGACGTTTGGTTACCGAACGCACCAACACGGCCTATCGTACCGAATTTTCGAAAATTGGCATGCAAATCAGCGACAAACTCTCGTTCGACGAGTGGGTTGATGTGTATAAAAAACTGGTCTTCTGGGAACTCGAACTGAGTAGCTCCGAAGATTCGGCTATGGACGAAGTTCTTAAAATGCAGAAAGCCGAGGCAAACAATTCATTTGCCAAATACATCCGAAATAATTACCAATCGTGGTTCGGAAAAAACCCAGTTGGTCGGCCCCTGCTTTCACCCGACATTTTCAAAAAGAAAGTAATTCCGCAGGTTGACAGTGGAAACAAAGTTTTTGTTTTGGTAATCGACAATCTGAGGTACGATCAGTACCGCGTTTTAGCAACTGTGCTCAACAATTATTACCGTGTTGAGGAAGAAGATCTTTACTGTAGTATTTTACCAACGGCCACCATGTATGCACGGAATTCGATGTTTGCCGGATTAATGCCTTCTGAAATTGAACGGCTTTTTCCTCAATTTTGGGAAGATGACGACAATGAAGGTCACAAAAATCGCTTCGAACACGAACTGCTTCAAACCCAATTAGCCCGACTTGGAAAGAATTACAAGTTGTTCTTTGAAAAGATTGGCGGCATAAGAGGAAGCCGTACGTTGACCGATTACATCGGGAACATTCTTCAAAACGATCTTTCGGTAATGGTTTTCAATTTTGTGGATATGATTTCGCATGCACGTACCGAAATGGATATGATTAAAGAACTGGCCAGTGACGAATCGGCTTACCGATCGCTCACCCTGAGCTGGTTTAATCATTCATCGTTGCTCGATTTGCTGAAACTGCTGGCTGAAAATAAAGTCACGGTCATTCTCACAACCGATCATGGAACCATTAGGGTTGACAATGCTCTGAAAGTGATTGGCGACCGCGAAACGAATACCAACCTGCGCTATAAACTGGGCAGAAACCTTAATTACAATTCGAAATCGATTTACGACATTAAAACTCCGGCAACCATTTATTTACCATCGCGCAATGTGAGTACTTCGTATATTTTCGCTGCCAATACCGATTTTTTTGCCTACCCGAATAACTACAACCATTTTGCCCAGTATTACCGAAATACTTATCAGCATGGAGGTATTTCTTTGGAAGAAATGATTATTCCGGTGGTGACAATGACACCGAAAGGATAAGCAATAGAAGTTTTATTTCTCATTCAAGGTAAACAGCTCTTCCACCTTTATCTCAAAAAAACGGGCAAGTTTGATAGCCAGAATGGTTGATGGCACAAATTTACCCGTCTCGATGGTATTAATGGTTTTTCGGGTCACGCCAATGTGGGTGGCAAGTTCTTCCTGGGTGATGTTTTTCATTGCCCGTTGAACTTTGATCTGATTGCTTAATTCCTGGTTCTCCATTTTAGTCCCGGTTATAAATAATTTTAGAAATCAGTACAGCCAAACTACCCAAATAAAGGATCACTTTTGTTACGAGTAAAGCTGGTATGATATAAAACAAGGAGAGCATGAAGAACGCGGCTGTAACTCCAATAACCACGAAGAATCCCATCTGAAATGATTTGAGTAGGTTGTGTTGGTGCAACTCTCCCTCCAGAGCGCCTTTCATTTTTTTATCCCATCTTAACTCACGTTTTAGCTTCATCGCCCGAAGCCCGCTTACAAGCAAAATAAGCCAAGCCAGAATCCTGACCCATTGCAATACTGAAGGAACTTCAGGCAGGAAAAAAGGATCAGCTACAATATAAGTTCCAAACCAGATAGCATAGCCAACTGTTGCCCATTTCAAAAAACTACTCCTCGCATTGTCTAACTTCTCAATCATCGATGTTTCCATAACTTATTGCCTTTAATGTAACCTTAACTGCTTTTATAATAACCTTAATGTTTCTTTATATAACCTTTAGGTTACAAAGTAGATCAATATTTTTCAATCTGACAACTTAATTCAGAAATAATTTCAAGCTCTGTAACGAATTTTATGGGTATTACTTGCCGATTATGTGCCACGAAGTCCCGCCTACAGCGGGCAGGGGCTTAATCTCAATAACCGTGGGTGTCAGCCCACGGAAATAAGCACCAACGATCATCAGCCACGAAGTGGTTGAATTTCCTTGAAGTCCTTGTTATTCATGATTCAGCCCACTTCGGGGCTGAGTGTTTGAATGTTTATCTAGCCGTGGGCTTGCACCCACGGTTATTGAAATATCGCCCAATTCAGGGCGAAAACGATTTTATACTTTACCCATACCAACCGTTATAGAGCCTAATTTCAATTCAATTTCAGATTGAAAAACACCTATTTTTGATGAAGAACTCACTTCTTTTTTGTTAAACCTGACAATTTCTCAACGCTCAACACATCCCTTTCATCGTTGACAAAAGCCTGTTCATCGAAAAAAAAGGATAATACCACTACCATTTTTGTAACTTAGTTTCAAATAAGCGATTAAACCTATTGACGAATAACTAGTCTATCAGTTGACTTAACTTTTTGGAAGTGAAGATAACCATTGAAAACCTCAACAAAGTCTATCCGAACGGCAACCATGCGCTGAAGGATGTGAATCTGGAAATTAATAATGGGATGTTCGAGCTACTCGGTCCAAACGGTGCTGGCAAATCAAGCCTTATGCGCATATTGGTTACCCCGATGAAGGTTGCATCAGGGTAACCAATATTCGCATAAGGCTTGATTTGCCAGCACCGTTTGGAGCGAGTAGCCCGAACATCCCATTTTTAATTTCC
>JBBQXI010000365.1:0-4215 GCA_038209805.1 Bacteroidales bacterium
AGCCAATTGTCGTTTATCTTACTAAACCTGCAATATTCATCGAACGTGAGAGGAAAAACCTCAAATTGCAAAGACCTGCCTCTTAAGGAGCTTGCAATTTCGGAAGCAAGCAGCTTTGCATTCGACCCGGTAATAAAGATATGCTTGCTTTCTGTGTCATAAATCCTCCTGATAAATTGTTCCCACCCAGTGGCCATTTGTACCTCGTCAAAAAAGAAATATATTTCACCGAGGCTAATAGAAGGATACAATTCGCGGTAGGCCTGTATTATCAGATCGAGGTTTTCCGCTGAAAATGATAACCTTTCATCATCAAAATTGATGAAGAGTATTTTCTCCTTTGTTACACCCTGCTGCACCAACCTGTTCATTGTATCGAATAGAAGAAAAGATTTACCACTTCGTCTGACACCTGTTACTGTTATGATTTTACCAGTACCGGAAGGTAATGTAAGATTACGGTTGATGACACTCATTGGAAGGCGATTCTGAGCTGTAAGGATGAGTGTTTTTAATGTTTCTTTCAGTATGTTCATCACGGCTATGTACATTATGTACTAAAAATCAATACATAATTACGAATTATTTCATGAATTACAAGAAATAAATTATATTTTAGAATATTCCCGAAACTTTACAAATTCGAATCTGGAAACTTTTGCACCATCAGGTTGATTAATTGCCTGACGGCTTGTTGTTGAAACAATGCATTGAATACCAGATTTCTGAAGCAGGGCAACCAAGGCGAAACAAAAGGTTAGCTCTCCCATAATGTGAACAATAAAATTAGCTGAAGAATCAGCAGGAAGATGTTTCATAACTTTTTTATAATAATCTTCTGCCAGCTGCCGGATGAGACAGGTTTCTGCCCCAGGGTTTACAACAGGAAAAGGCAAATCAACAATCTGGCCGTATTTTTCAGCGGCTTTAAGCTGTATGTCAGACCAGTTTGCTGACGGGTGGTTGGAGAGGTTGATAAGCATAACTGAGATTTTACTTTTTCCGGACTATTTGCCTATCATTCCTTCGTACCAATTCTTTGCAGTCTCATTACCAATCCAGGTTGATATCTTTTTCCAGATTGGGCTACTGGCAAAAGGTTCTCTCCATTTTAGTTTTTCCTTTATTTTTGCTTCATTGTAAAAGCGGTTTACAGCTTCTGACAGATAATTATGCTGAGCTGCCGGAAGCAGATTCACGTTGGCTTTTTTCATCCACTGGTCAATCCGTCCTTTTGAGCTGTCAAAATCTTTTATGCTAACCAGAAAAACCAATCCGGATACGATCTCATTTGCCCTTTTCTCCTGTCTGGCTTTTTCTTCGGCTTCAATACGCAATCTTTCCGTTTCTATCCTTTCATCGAGTATACGTTTTTCTTCTGCTGCTTTCCGAAGGCGTTCGAGTCCAAGTTTCTCAATCGCTTCCTCACTTTTCTGTTGCTCTTTTTCTTTTTGTTCGTCATTTTTTTTATTCATTAAGGAATATTCCTTTGAACCATTTATTACTGATTTATAATCAACTCCCTTTAATTGACTATAATACCTTAAAAACTCATGATTTTTCTTGACATTAGCAAATTCCTTATTATCAAGAGACATATACCTTAATTCACTTTCTCTGGAGTTGATTTGATTTTGAGCCATTAGAATTAACTCCTTAATTTCATCTGAATTTTTTAAGTCAAAATAAGGGAATTTCTTATGAACATCATTATTAAAAGCTTTTTCAAATGCAATCAAATACTCATCAAAATTTAAGCGACCAGAATACTTTATGCCTGAAACCTTTAATTTACCATAACCATAGGCTTTGGCTGATCCAATAGAGTGAAAGCAATTTTCGGTTTTGTGAAAAGTTAAGGCAGAGAACAAACCTCCAATTTCAGAAGAACGTAAATTCTGAAACCTAATCTTTACATTAAATTTTGCCCTTTCGATTGGAATAAATTTCGATGCTTGTTTTTTTTCATCACTTGGGGTTTTATATTTGGAATCAAGCGGTAAAACAAAATCTGAATGAACAGGGTAACGCTTCCATCCTTTTAAAATGGAATTTGAATCATCATATGTTTTGTAACTCCCAGCTACTATGCCCTTGTTTTGTTTATGCTCCTTTTGGCAAATATAAATTGGATAATAACTTGGTTTCGGCTCAGCTAAAGTCATTGTTTTTAATGGCAGAACATTTACGTCCTCATTATTAGAGCAAAAGGCATGCGAGAATTGAACTCTTCCTTTAAGTGAGGTCATATCATTCTCCTTAGTGGTAAAACCAAAAATACAATCTGAAAGATCTGGCAGGTTTTCTATATGATAATTTGGCAGGTACTTCTTTAAGTTTAGATCTTTAATCTCCTTTTGAGAATATTCACCTTTTATCCTCATCTTCCCAAAACTAATAATCTCCAATACATTACGTATCATCCCTTTGACCGATGTTGCCGGAATAAAGTAGTTTCCATCCTGGTCTTTACTAAAGGATGTATATGCATCACTTTTTTCCTTTAAGTCTGCATCCTCCTTTGTATGACCATTACGTACAAAAATCGGAGTCATGGCAGTAAGCTCGAGTTCAATGGTACCACTTTCGCCATCTTCAAAGGGAATGTCATGTGAAATTTCATCTGCCCAGTCAGGGAAAAATACTTTGTCGTTAAGGGGAACAAAATTAAATGGTGCTTTAATATACTGTGTCATAGCTTATCCTCCTTACATTTAAATCCAACAAAAACAGTCATAGCGGGTTTTAAAACCTGCATTTCCTCGCAAAATTCGTCTGGCTTTGGCTTCCAGTATTCTCTAAAGCAAAGTTTTTGCACGTTATCCGATAATCTGTTAGGGAGGTATTGTTTAAATATAAATTCTTCACCTTCCAT
The DNA here is from genome assembly GCA_038209805.1 of Bacteroidales bacterium. GTDB lineage: Bacteria > Bacteroidota > Bacteroidia > Bacteroidales > Prolixibacteraceae > Aquipluma. The sequence goes on from JBBQXI010000365.1 coordinate 2,876, forward strand.
TTCTTTCAGATCGAAACAGTTTACCAGATGCTGACCATCCACAAAACGGATTGAATATGATTTTTGGTTGTCAGAATCGTATAGATTCCCCTCAATAATAAATGGGTTTGAAGTAGTTGGCAACTCTATTAACTTATCCTTAAGATATGCCACAGGTATTGGGTTATTGCTCCACCATAAATAACCTTCGTGTTGGGAAGTAATTGGAATTTGGTTGATTTTAATTTTTGTTTCCATAAGGCAGATATTTCTCCATTAAACTATTTTCATTGTTAATAAGTTGAATTTCATTGTTTACCACTCTGGCAAATTCTTCTTTTGCCGGAATCACCATTTGATATTGTGATGCAAAAAGTTGCTTACTGTCATTAAGTATCGAATACTTTACCACGGTTTTATCACTTTTCGAACAAAGGATAATCCCCAAGGTCGGGTTGTCATCTTTAGGTTTAAACTGATCTTCGTACATTCGCACATACATATCCATTTTGCCCACATCTTCGGCCGAAAGGACACCAATTTTCAGATCAATAAGCACGAAGCATCTTAACAGGTAATTGTAAAACACCAAATCGATACGGTAGCGACTGTTCTGCTCGGTTGCAATTTGCCTTTGACGTGCAACAAAACAAAAACCTTTGCCTAATTCGAGCAAAAATTCCTGAATCTTATCCAAAATAGCCCTTTCCAGTTCTTGCTCGTGGAAAGGAAGGTATGGCTTAATGTCTAAAAACTCCAATACATAAGGATCTTTGATAAAATCTGCCGGGTTTAATCCCGATTCTTTCGATACAACAGCACCATCTTTCTTTTCTTTTGATTTTACCGATATCATCCGATGGTAATATTGTGTTTGTATTTGTCGTTCCAATTGCCGTGTGCTCCAGTGGTTATCGGCCGCTTCGTTCATATAAAAAATTTTAGCCGCTTCATCTTCTATCTGGGTGATCAATCGATAATGAGTCCAGCTCAATAGTGAACGCAGTGCGTTCACTATTGGGAAATCTAAGTAAAATCGCCTCATATAGAATAGATTGCGTTTATTAAATCCTTTTCCAAACTCACTTACAAGTTTATCTGCTAAGGTTTCGATAAGCGCATCGCCATATCCGGCCCGCACATTGCCAACCTGTTCTTCTTCTACAATGCGTTGCCCGATTTGCCAATAGGTTTGTACCATTTCAAAGTTGATGGCCTGATAAGTACGCTGTCGGGATTGTTCAATCAGCATTTTGATATCGCTGTAAAGCGGATCAGTTTTCAGTTGACTTTTCATACTGTGGATCGTTTATGGTAAATGTTCCGCAAAAACAGCCATTTCCGCGCATGGTTCCGCCACC
>JBBQXI010000366.1:0-4215 GCA_038209805.1 Bacteroidales bacterium
ATCCGTCCCTTTAATGCGATACTCAACTTTCCTTTTCCCATCAGCAAAGCTTCGACATTAAGCTTCAAAAAAGCTTCCTCTGTTTTATAAATGGTGTCGTTTGTCAGGTTATAAATCTGAGCCTTTATTTCCTGAAAATTGATCCAGCCAGGCTCATTCGCTTTTTCTGCATGTTCCTTGTAAACGATATTACCATTTAGAATACCAATTGAATCGACCCGGAAAAGACCGGGAAAATTGTAAATCAATTCCTGAAATGTAGGTTTGTTAACATGTTTGAATGTAGTTCGTTTGTCCCGGAAAGCCGATAAATTCATTTTCTCAATCTCGATGTAAGAACTCACCAAATTACCAGCTTTTAAATAATCTTCAGCCAAAAAATTGTGAAAGGAAATATTTCTGAACCCAGCTTCAATCCGATCTATTTGAAATTGATGACGTGCTGCAAATCCAGATTCCGAATAATTCGGATGAATAGAAAAGCTGTCAACAGTCAGTTTGCTTGAGGTCGCAGAATAATTGATACCAATGGCAGTGCGCGTATACATGCTATCGGGTGAAACGACAGCGAATTCCTGCACATTAAAATCAAATTGGTTGAATATGGATACGGATAAGGTATCGAGTTTTTGAACCTCCAGGTGATACACTTTAAAAACACCATCCTTAATGGAAAAAGCTTGTGCTGTCGAAGTGTCTTTAATCTTCAGATTAGTCTTGTCAAAAAACAAGCTGTCAATCCGAATAGTTAATGGCGAAGTTTTTGGCGTCATTGCCTTCTTATGAAAAGGGATTTTGCCTTTAATGCTGCTATTCAAAACGGTAACTTCACTGATTTCGATTTCGTTTTTGAAGATGGCTTTTATCATGTTAATTCCTTCAAACCGAATGGATGCTACTTCTCCAGTTATGTTCCGAATGCTATCCTGTTCGGGCCTGGAGCTTATTGTAATCTGTTCCAGCTCAAGTTCTGAGCTCCAAATCGAGAGATGAACCTTTCCAACTTTAACAATAAGATCTTTATCATACTTGCTTAATACTGAATGTATTTTTCTTCCAATCAAAGGCTCAACAACAAATATCACAGTAGTTAGCGACAACAACACCAACGCAATCGCTCCAATAAAAATTTTCAAAATTACTTTATAGGTCATCATTTGAATTTAAGTATAGGGTATGAATAAGTAAGATGCAAGGGGCAATCTCAAAGGTCATTGATCCTGTCATCCTGAACTTCCTGCCCGCTAGCTTGGCAGGCGGGGTTTCAGGATCCCAACGTATTTATTCAGATCCCGAAATGAATTCGGGATGACCCGATTCGCGAGTATTTTCACTTTAGAGACAACCCCTTGCATTCAGTTCAAAGATGCATCAACCCGGATTTAATACTATTACACAATTCCGAAGAAGATTTACATCATTCACACTCTTATCTATTTCAATTACTAAATGTGTGAAAGATGTAACTATTTGCAAAAGTTGTGTAAGCTTCCCTCTATGCGACCTTCTTACCTTTATCCTTTATTGAAATTTATAAACAAACATTCCGCCACATATGGCAATTAAAAAAAAATAGAAATATGAAAAAAGAAAAATTAGAAAAGCTTGCTTCTGAGAGAAGTAATCCATGTGTTACGATATCAATGAACACCCAGCGGAACTATCCCAACAATCAAAAAGATATTGTTGAACTCAAAAGACTCTTGCAAGATGCCTCTGTGCATGTAACAAATGAATTTGCACAATTTGATGTGAGTCATTTGCTCGAAAAAATTGATAATCTGGAAAATGAGATTGATCTCAAATTCAATCTGGATAGTATTCACCTTTTCCTTTCTGACACAACAACGGAAATCGTAAAATCGTCGTGGCCAATTTTGAAAAATGTTGTTTCAGTAGCCGAAAACTTTGTAATTAAACCATTGATAAAAGACTTAAACCGAATGGAAGAGTACATGATACTCGTACTTTCTCAATCGGATGTTCGTCTGCTTCATGCCATTAATAACAGTATTGCCGAAGAAATTCAGGGCGAAGACTTTCCATTCGATAAAAACCCTTATTTTTTATCAAACCTCGATAAATCGAGTGATGGCAAGCAAGCCGACAACCTGGTTCGCGAATTTTTTAACAACATAGACAAGGCATTGGTGAAAATTCACTACAAAACCGAGATGAATGTGGTGGTGATTTGTACTGAAAACAATTGGAGTCGCCTGAAACAGGTTGCAGACAAACCGTCAATCTATCTTGGAAACCTCAATATAAGCTATAACGACACAGCAAAGCATTCACTGGCTTCAGAAGCCTGGGAAATAATAGCTACCATCCAGAAAGAAGGCCGTGCCGTAGCGATTCAGGAAATGCTTGAAGCAGAAGGTTATGGCAAAGTAATTACCAATTTACCCGATATTTTGATTGCTGTTAAAGAAGGCCGTGGTGACTTGCTAATTACACGCGATGGTTATCATCAATCGGTAAAAATGAATGGACAGTATTCATTCGATTTAGCTACTGATGTTACCCTACCTGGCGTAATCGACGACATTACCAGCGACATTGCCTGGGAAGTCATCTCAAAAAAAGGCCGCGCCATATATACCAGTCAGGAAGAGTTTAAATCGATGGGAGACATTGCCCTGAAAGTGAGGTATTAAAAGACCGGAGTCCGGAGTCAGAAGACCGAAGTTTTCCGACTTCAAACTTCCGACTTCAAAATAATACTAGTTCTGAAAAATGTGGGTTACAAAAACTAACGAAGAAGTTCTAAAAGAACTTGGCGTTGATCCGGTGCAGGGTCTTTCTGATCAAGAAGCAAATGTACGGGCGGGAAAATACGGTCTAAATAAACTGCTTGCGAAAAAGAAAAAAGGCATTATCCGGATGTTTTTTGAACAGCTTCAGGATTGGTTAATTTACATTTTGCTGGCGGCGGTTATTATCACTTTGTTTTTGGGCGAATATGTCGACTCAACAATCATCGTACTGGTAATTATTGTCAATGCTGTTCTTGGCGTCGTTCAGGAAGTTAAAGCAGGAAAAGCGATTGAAGCGCTTCAGAAGATGTCATTTCCAAAGGCGCTTGTCCGCAGAAATGGCGAAACGAAAGAGATTCATTCCGATCAGGTTGTGCCCGGCGACATTCTAATTCTTGATGCCGGGCGATACATTGCTGCTGACATTCGGTTAATTGAATCGGCTAATCTCCAGATCGAAGAATCGGCGCTGACAGGCGAATCTGTTCCTTCTGAAAAGAACGCTGCAATTATGCTCGCCGATCAAAAAACACCATTAGGCGACCGGACAAACACTGCTTTTATGTCGACCCACGTGACCAATGGCCGAGGTGTTGGAGTAGTTATTGAAACAGGCATGAAAACCGAAGTGGGTCAGATTGCAACACTAATAAATACAGAACAGAAATCGAAAACTCCACTGGAAATCAGGTTAGACCGATTGGGAAAAACCCTCGGCACGCTTGCCATTGGAATCTGTATCGTCATTTTCGTCATTGCTATACTTCAGGGCCGAAATCTGGCCGAAATGTTTCTGACATCGGTTTCGTTAGCCGTGGCAGCTATTCCTGAAGGATTGGCAGCAATCGTCGCGGTGGTTCTTTCCATTGGTGTAACCAGCATGTCGAAGAGAAACACCATCATTAAAAAATTATCTGCCGTTGAAACATTAGGCTCTGTCAACATGATTTGTTCCGACAAAACAGGCACTTTAACCCAAAATAAGATGACTGTTACCTCTTATTTCAATCTGGATGGCGAAAAACATGTCGAACGGGATAAAGCCAATGCGACTACCGAAGATGTTGAATTACTTGCCAAAGCAATGGTTCTTTGTTCGGATGCGACTTACAAAAATGGGCATGGAACAGGCGATCCGACAGAAATAGCACTGTTGCTTTTGAGCGACGATCTAGGAATTGACCGGGAAGCACTAATTTCAGGGAACAAACGTGTCGGCGAAAATGCGTTTGATTCCGACCGTAAGCTAATGTCAACACTCTATCAGGCAGATGGAACGTTTACCATTTACACCAAAGGAGCAATCGGAAACCTCATTAACATTTCAACACATGTTTTAGAAAATGGGAAAGTCATTCCAATAACTGACAAACTCAAAATGCAATACCTCCATGCTGCCGAAGTGATGTCGAACAATGCACTTCGCACACTGGGTGTGGCCTATCGTCGGGTTGAATCT
>JBBQXI010000367.1:0-4178 GCA_038209805.1 Bacteroidales bacterium
CATCGACTTGATGACACGTGAAAGAAGATACATTGGAGTAGATGCGCGAACAGTAGTCACATCGTACGTTTCCAGATGATAAATCACGTCACGGATGGCATCCAATCCTTCCTGAACAGTAAAATGTATCTGATGATGAATCGTTCCGATATGGTCGGCTACTTTCTGAGCTGCAGCCAAATCAGGTGAACCTACCAAACCAACAGCAAATGAGTGCAATTGAGGCCAGTATGCCTTTTCGTTATCCTGTGATTCAACCCGGTAGGCTGCATATTTTTTTGCAATTGCCGAAATTACAGATGAGTCAAGGCCTCCTGAAAGTAAAACCCCATAAGGTACATCCGACATCAATTGGCGGCGAACAGCATCTTCAAGAGCGGTACGCAAAACATCCATATCAAAACCATTGTCTTTCACAGCATCATAGGAGGTCCATTCGCGCTCATACCAAGTCTTCACTTCGCCATCAGGACTATACAGATATTTACCTGGCAAAAACTCTTCGATGATACTGCAATATCCTTCCAGAGCCTTCAATTCGGATGCAACAAAGTAATTGCCTGATTTATCCCACCCCTGATACATCGGAATAATACCAATATGATCACGTGCTACCAGATAGACGTCCTTTTCCATATCGTATAAACAAAAGGCGAAAATACCACTCAGATCTTCCAAAAAGTTCGGACCTTTTTCACGATACAAAGCCAAAATTACTTCACAATCAGAATGGGTCAAAAACTCATACGAATCTGCAAGTCGTTCCCTAATTTCAAGATGATTATATATTTCACCGTTCACGGCCAATACCAATTTACCATCTTTACTATATAATGGTTGTTGTCCTGATTCAGGGTCAACAATCGATAAACGCTCGTGAGAAAGAATTGCCTTGTCGCATGAAAAAATACCTGACCAATCCGGACCACGATGACGAATTTTCTTTGACATCTTTAAAACCTGAGGACGCAACTCCTGGGCTGGTACCTTCAGATCAAATACACCTACAAATCCACACATAATATTATCTGTTTAAATATATTCCAATAAAATGAATTGAGTGTTCAAAAATATACAATTTGATTATATACTAAAAGCTTTCGTGACATTTTTCTTATTTATATAACATTTACTGTCAAATAAGTCAAATATTAGACCTTTCTAAGCAACCATCAATTTCCATTTTCAGATAATACTCCCTTCGTAATAGTATAAACAAGCAAAATAAATACAAATTTCGGGTACAACCCCTCACGCTAAATCAACAACAAATGAAAAATAAGCATATTTTTAAGAAATACCTCAAATCTAGCGATCACGCTAAAAGACACATAAAAAAGAAAAAAGGTAGCCAAAATTGACTACCTTCTGACATATTTCTTAAAAAACTGCCTATACGTTAAATCGGAAATGCATAATATCGCCATCCTGAACCACATATTCTTTCCCTTCGACGCCCATTTTTCCAGCTTCTTTGCAAGCTTGTTCCGATCCCAAAGTAATAAAATCGTTGTATTTTATTACTTCAGCACGAATAAACCCTTTTTCAAAGTCGGTATGAATGACTCCGGCTGCCTGCGGAGCTTTAAATCCACGTTTGTATGTCCAGGCTCTTACTTCTTTCACACCAACAGTGAAATAAGTTTCGAGCTGCAATTGCCGGTATGCACTTTTAATCAATTTATTAACACCCGATTCGTCTAATCCAAGATCTTCCAAAAACATCTGACGTTCGTCATAACTTTCCAGTTCAGCGATGTCGGCTTCGGTAGCAGCAGCAATCATCAACATTTCTGCTTTTTCATTTTTGATGGCCTCTTTAACCGCATCTACATATTTGTTTCCCGAAATTACAGCAACTTCATCAACATTACATACATAAAGGATTGGCTTGTTGGTAAGTAACTGTAAATCCTTAGCTAATTTTTGGTCCGCTTCGTCAATTTCAACAGTTCGTGCCGATTTTCCTTCATTCAGAGCATCGCGATACATTAACAATAATTTCAACATTCGCTTAGCCTCCGGATCGTTACCTGTTTTTGCCTGTTTTTCAACTTTCGCAATACGGCTATCCACAGTTTCCAAATCTTTCAACTGCAACTCAATGTCAATTGTCTCTTTGTCTCTGACAGGATCGATTGTATTATCAACATGAGTGATATTTTCGTTTTCGAAACAGCGCAACACATGAATAATGGCATCAGTTTCACGAATATTACCCAAAAATTTGTTTCCAAGTCCTTCACCCTTACTAGCTCCACGAACCAGACCGGCAATATCAACAATCTCAACCGTTGTTGGCACAATGCGTTCCGGATGAACCAGACCAGCCAAAACATTTAATCGTTCGTCGGGAACAGTAATTACTCCCAGATTGGGTTCAATGGTGCAAAACGGGAAGTTTGCAGACTGCGCCTTCGCGTTCGACAAACAATTAAAAAGAGTCGATTTTCCGACATTTGGTAGTCCTACTATCCCACACTGTAAAGCCATGCGTTCTTATTTTTTTAAAATTTTCGGTGCAAAGATAATCGATTCATCAAACTATGAAGCAATTAAAGTTCATACTTAATATTTAGAGCACATTTACCAAGATTAATGTTCGGTTTATTACTTTTGCAATAAAGCTAAATTATCATGATACTAAATTCAATTTCTGTAGATTGTGTGATTTTTGGGTTTGACAAATCCGGATTAAAGGTTTTACTCAATCAGATTGACAGAGAAGCTCTGCAAAATGCATTACCTAAGCAGGCAAGCTCCGATCAGATCAAACAAATTTACGAAAAGCATCCTGTTTTTACCAAAGATAACTATTGGAGTCTTTTCGGTGAGCACGTACCTGAGCAACAAGATCTGGATGAATTTGCAAAAGAGCTGTTATTTCAGGCCACCGGGCTTAACGATGTATATCTTCAACAAATTAATGCATTTGGATCGCTGGACAGAGTTCCGTATACCAGAGTAATTACAATCGGTTATTATGCCTTAATTAACCCCGATTACTATAGCTTGCGACAATCCAATCTGGCAAAATCGTTGCAGTGGTTTAACCTGAATGAATTGCCTACACTTTGTTTCGACCACGAAATAATTATTCAACAGGCACTTAATAAATTGAGACAAGAGGTGATGTATCATCCGGTAGGATTCCATCTTTTATCCGAAAAATTTACGCTCACGGAAATACAATCACTCTACGAAGTTATCCTGAATAAAAAGATGGATACCCGAAACTTTAGAAAGAAATTGGCCAAAATGGAATTATTAATTAACTCTGGTGAGAAACAGCAGAATGTTGCTCATCGCGCAGCCAAATTATACCAATTCGACATTCAGGTTTACGAAAAACTGAAAATGGAAGGATTAAACTTCAGGATAGAATAAAAAAGTGGTCAGTCGCAGTTTCCAGTTACAGAGCTTGCATTCCTGAACACTGAGACTGAGACTGAATACTGAATACTCAAATTGCTGCATTAAACTTTTTCACAGTTTTCATGTCTGAATAGCAACCATCGACTCAAGTATGACCAATGACCAGCAAATACTGGACTGTCTGAAAGATCCTTCGACCAAGGAACTTGCTTTCAGGCATCTGATTTCCAAATATAAGGAAAGGCTATACTGGCACATTCGGAAAATAGTACTGAATCATGATGACACTGACGACGTTTTGCAAAATACATTCATTAAAATATGGAATGGACTCGACTCTTTCAGAGCCGAATCGAGTTTATTTACCTGGCTCTACCGGATTGCCACCAACGAATCGATTACTTTTCTGAATCAGCGGAAACGAAAAATGATGTCGAGCCTGACCGATGAAAATGAGTATCTGGTAAACAACCTCGAAAGCGACACTTATTTTGATGGCGATCAGTGGCAAATGTTGCTACAAAAAGCAATTGCCATTTTGCCTGATAAGCAGAGGATTGTATTCAATATGAAATATTTTGATGAAATTAAATACGAGGAAATGTCGGAAATTTTGGAGACATCGGTTGGCGCCTTGAAAGCCTCGTACCACCATGCTGTAAAAAAAGTGGAAGAGTACGTTAAATCGCATGAAACTAGATTCGAGCCGTAATAAAATATAAATTTTAATGTGCATTCTATAAAATAAAAAGTTGTGACATTAAACAATTTGAATTTAAATTTGTCAAAGCCATATATTTGAA
>JBBQXI010000368.1:0-4161 GCA_038209805.1 Bacteroidales bacterium
GAACCGTTGGTTGAACACAAGAACTTAACGGAGCAAGAGCAAGTGTTCCTCCTCCCACTGCGGCGTTTTTAACGAAGTTTCGACGTTTCATAGATTCAGGTAAAATTGAAACGTCAAGGTAAGAAAAAGTTCAGGAATTCAACAAGTTCAAAAAAAATCAGGGCTTCATTTTAGAGTGAAACCCTGATTTTATATCTAAACTACAACGATTTAAGCTACTTCATATGTTACACCGTTGGGTTGAACCATCTTTTTTGAAGCATCCAAAACCTCAATTCCAACAATATTTCCATCTTCGTCATAATCAATAATGATTCCCGGTTTGTTTTCGTCGCTTTCGGCAACTTTTCCGTCCAAAACTGGATGTAAACGGCATCGGTTTCTATGTTGTATTTAATCAGCATTTTCAGGGTCTTTGAAGTTCAATACTGTGATTATTTTGAATATGCTCTTTAAGACCTCAGAGAGGTCAAATGTTTATAGAAAAGAATTGTTGAATTGCAGGTGCGACCCCTTGGGGTCGAATATCAAATTTTTTTTATCTTTTCTATAAACATGCGAAACCTCTGGTTTCGTGAAAAACAGTAACCGATAATTTTTCTACCTATTCTGATACTGCTTTTCGTAATAGCTTTGGTAATCACCGCTGGTTACATTTTCCATCCATTCAGTATTGGCTAAGTACCAGTCGATCGTTTTTTCGATTCCTTCTTCGAACTGTAAACTTGGCACCCAATTCAACTCTTTCTGAAGCTTGGTTGAGTCAATGGCATAACGCAAATCGTGTCCGGCTCGATCTTTTACGTAGGTAATCAGCTTTTCGGATGTTCCAGCTTCGCGACCCAATTTGCGGTCCATGATGCGACACATCACTTTGATTAAGTCAATGTTTGTCCATTCGTTATGACCTCCAATGTTGTAGGTATCGCCATTCTTGCCCTCATGATAAATCAAATCAATCGCACGGGCATGATCCTCCACCCACAACCAATCACGCACGTTTTCGCCTTTTCCGTAAACAGGTAGCGCTTTGTTGAATTTGATGTTGTTGATAAACAGAGGAATCAGTTTTTCAGGAAATTGGAACGAACCGTAGTTGTTAGAGCAATTTGAGACCACGGCAGGAATTCCGAATGTATCATGGTAAGCACGCACAAAGTGGTCGGAACTGGCTTTCGATGCCGAATACGGACTGTGTGGATCGTAACCGGTTTCTTCGGTAAACATACCTTCGCTGCCCAAACTTCCGTACACCTCGTCAGTCGAAATGTGGTAGAAGCGTTTGCCATCGGTATTGTCTTTCCAGATTTGACGGACGGCATTCAGCAAGTTCACCGTTCCAATCACGTTGGTAAACACAAATTCTGTTGGGTTGCTGATCGACCGATCGACATGCGATTCTGCTGCCAGATGAATCACTCCATTAAATTGCCTTTCGACAAACAACTTCATTATGAACTCGGCATCAACAATGTCGCCCTTCACGAATTCGTAATTTGGCTTCTTCTCAATGTCAGTCAGGTTAGCCAGATTTCCGGCATAAGTGAGTTTATCGAGGTTAACAATTTTATATTCAGGATATTTATTCACAAAAAGTCGTACAACGTGTGAACCAATAAATCCGGCACCTCCGGTAATCAGTATTGTCTTCATCTGTTTCGTTTTTCAGTAATAAACAAAAGTAATCAATTAGGCAGAAACACTAGCTTGATTTTGAAAGATAGAACGAGAATTTGGACCTTTTATTACAATTCCTCCCTAATTCAAATGCCTAACTAATAATCTCTCTCAGGATGGCAAAACTCATTTTGATCTCTGCCCTTTTATGTTATTATTGTAGTTATAAATTTGTTAAGCAATCAATAACCAAATAAGATATGACAAACATTAAAAAGATTGGATTATTTCTTTTATCAATCCTTCTCACTTGTGGTACTTTGAAAGCCGACGAAGGCATGTGGATGCTGCCTCTGATCCAAAAGCTGAACATTAAACCCATGTCGGACATGGGTTTCAAGCTCTCGGCCAAAGATATTTATGACATCAACAACTCGAGTTTAAAAGATGCCGTATTACAATTTGGCGGTGGGTGTACTGCTGAAATTATATCGAGAGACGGACTGGTTTTGACCAACCACCATTGCGGTTATGGATCAATCCAGAAGTTAAGTTCAGTTGATCACAATTACTTGCTGAACGGTTTCTGGGCAAAGAATCACGAAGAAGAAATTCCGGCACCCGGACTGACGGTTAATTTTCTCGACCGATTTGAAGATGTTACCAGGGAAGTCACTGAGGCTTTGGCTTCAGCAAACGATCCATCTGCCAAAGAAGAAGCCCTGAAAAAAATATCTGACCAACTCTCCAACAAGGCCGTTGGTGGCAATAAATACCTAAAAGGAAGAGTTGTTTCGTTTTTTGGCAATAACCAATACTATTTGGTCATTTCAAAAACTTACAGCGACATTCGTTTCGTTGGAGCTCCTCCGTCTTCGATTGGTAAATTTGGAGCTGATACTGACAACTGGATGTGGCCTCGTCATACCGGTGATTTCAGCATGTTCCGAATTTATGCCGATAAAGACAATAATCCTGTTGAATACTCCAAAGAAAATGTCCCTTATAAACCAAAGAAATTTCTGACGATTTCTCTCAAAGGAGTGAATCAGAATGATCCGGCCATGATTATGGGTTATCCGGGAAGAACCAACCGTTTCATGACCTCTTATGAAGTGAAGGAAACCAGCGAAATTACCAATGCAATTACCATTCTGGTGAGAGGAGTTCGTCAAAACATTTTGATGACTGACATGGTTGCCGATCCTAAAATCAGGCTCATGTACGCCAGTAAATATGCCGGATCATCCAATTCATGGAAAAAGTCGATTGGAATGAACGAGACTTTCGCCAAACTGAAAGTTTATGACCGAAGAGTTGCTGAAGAAAAGGCATTTTCGGAATGGGTTGCTGCCGACCCTAAACGGGTTGAAAAATACGGACAAGCTTTATCAGATGTGAAGTCGGCAATTGAAGGACGTGCAAAACTTCAATTTACCTTGAAATACTATATGGAAACACTTAATTCGGTAGAATTAACTTCTGCCGCAATGCGCTTTGCCCCAAAAGCTGAAAACAGTCAAAATGAAGGAAAAGGTGGCAGACCTAGCATCGTAATGAGTCCGTCGGATTTTTACAAAGATTACAATGTTGCAACCGATATAAAAGTTGCAAAAGCGATGCTTAAACTTTTTAAAGAAAAAGTGCCTCAGGCCGACCTTCCTGACTTCTATAAAACAATTGATACTGACTATCAGGGCAACATCGACGCCTATGTTGATGCGATGTTTAAGCAATCGGTTTTTGCTTCCGAAGAAAAAATGAAAGAGGCTTTGGCAGGTGACAAAACAACCATTGTTAACGATCCCGCATGCTTAGCTGGAAAAAATATAGCCGATGCCATCGCAAAATACAATCACGAAATTGAACAATACCGGTCGCTTTATGCAAAAGGTCAAAAACAATACATCGCCGGAACACTGGATATGAATGCCGGAAAAGCCATGTATCCTGATGCAAACTTCACCATGCGTTTAACTTAGGGCAAGGTTTTAAATTATTCACCTAAAAACGCGGTAATTTACGATTACATTACCACATTGGACGGTGTGATGCAGAAAGAGGATCCGAACAATTGGGAATTTGTGGTTCCGGCTAAGCTGAAAGAACTCTATAATAACAAAGATTTTGGTCAGTATGCATTGAAGGATGGCCGAATGCCAGTTGATTTCCTCACCAACAACGACATTACCGGTGGCAATTCAGGAAGCCCGGTTCTGAACAAAAATGGAGAGCTGATTGGTACGGCTTTCGATGGTAACTGGGAATCAATGAGTGGTGACATTATTTTTGAGCCATCGTTGCAACGATGTATCAATCTTGATATTCGATATACACTTTTTATCATGGATAAATTCGGTGGCGCTGGTTATCTGCTGAACGAAATGAATATTTCGAAATAACAAAAACCGTTGATTTTACCTGAAGATATCAACAAAAGAGACTGTTCCAAAAGTCAAAATGCTCGCTCATCGGGTCATCCATAATTTATTTCGGGATCTGAAATACAATGCTTTCGGATTCTGAAACAAGTTCAGGATGACG
>JBBQXI010000369.1:0-4100 GCA_038209805.1 Bacteroidales bacterium
GCCAAATCCCGGAGCTTTCACAGCACAAACTTTAATTGTTCCCTGTAATTTATTTACAACAAGAGCAGAAAGAGCAGTGCCATCAACATCTTCAGCAATAATCATCAACGGACGACCAGCTTTAGCTGTCTGTTCCAAAACTGGTAAAACATCCTGAATGGAACTAATTTTTTTATCATGAATCAAGATAAATGGGTGATCTAAATCAGCCGCCATTTTTTCACCATCAGTAATAAAATATGGAGAAATATAACCACGATCGAACTGCATACCTTCTACAAGGTCAACATAAGTTTCAGTTCCTTTTGCAGCTTCAACAGTAATTACACCTTCTTTATTTACTTTTTTCATTGCTTCAGCAATCAAAGAACCAATAGCGCTGTCGTTGTTAGCAGCAATTTTGGCAACCTGTTCAATTTTACTGAAGTCATCGCCAACATTCTGAGACTGAGCCTTGATGCTTTCAACAACTTTCAGAACAGCTTTGTCGATACCACGTTTCAAATCCATTGGATTTGCACCGGCAGCTACGTTTTTCAAACCTACTGAAATAATCGATTGAGCCAAAACAGTCGCGGTAGTTGTTCCGTCACCTGCATCGTCACCAGTTTTGCTGGCCACTTCTTTTACCATCTGAGCACCGATGTTTTCGTATGGATTGGAAAGTTCGATTTCTTTAGCAACAGATACACCGTCTTTGGTGATCTGTGGAGCGCCAAATTTCTTTTCGATAACCACGTTGCGGCCTTTTGGTCCGAGGGTCACTTTTACTGCATCAGCCAATTTGTCAACGCCTTTTTTCAGAAGGTCGCGGGCTTCGATATTGAATTTAATTTCTTTTGCCATTTTAAATACTTTTTAAATCGTTGTCAATCAATTATTCTGCAATAAATAACACGTCAGTTTGCGACATCAGCAAATAGTCAGCGCCATCGATATTCAATTCGGTACCCGAATATTTTCCGTAGAATACCATATCGCCAACACTAATTTCCATTGGCTCATCTTTTTTAGGAGCACCAACCAAAACTACTTTACCAACTTGTGGTTTTTCTTTTGCTGAATCAGGAATAATGATTCCGCTAGCTGTTTTCTTTTCTGCTTCCTTGGGCTGAACCAAAATTTTACCAGCCAGGATTTTTCCTTTTAAATCTGCCATTTTCGAATTATTTTAATTGGTTATAAATTTTATTTTTTTGATACCTGAACCATTCAGATATTGTGCCAAAACGATTCGTGTCGGTATTCTTTGGTTGAATGGGACATTTTTGCACCTGACAATTAATTCGGGTGGATAAAAACCCTTTAACAATCTGAAATAAAGACCATTTACTCTTTCATTCTGACTGCCATTTTGCGTGTCAGACTGGCAGATTAATACACTTCTACGTTTGAAATGGCCGGACAGGCTTTTGAATCAGAAATTACAATCCGAATGTTTTGTGCTTCAGTTGGAAAAATACGCAAAATTCTTTTGTAGCCGATGGTTGTACCTTTGGCTACTGACACCCATTTCCCATCTCTTGCAATTTCAACTGAGAAGTTTTTTACACGTTGCCCCAGCTTAATGTATTCCTGAATAGTCACGAAACTGATCAATTTGGGTGCACCCAAATCGATTACTAAACTACCAGTTTTTTCGTCGTCGTTGGTTGCCCAATACGTTTCTTTATCTCCGTCGGTAACCATCGAGGCATTGTAATCGACCGAATTTCCACGAAAACTTGACGCTGTAGCGAGCTTGTTTAATGCCAGATTGGTTTTAAAATATCCGTCGATTAATTTTTTCCAGCCTTGAAGAGCAGCCACATCAATTTCGTTGATTAATCCGCGACGATCTGGAGGAATATTCAGAATCAGGTTAGCTCCACGGCCTACTGAGCTCAGGTAAATATCGAACAATTGTTCCGGGGTTTTAACCAGTGAATCTTCTTTGGAATGGTAAAACCATCCCGGACGAATCGAAACATCCACTTCTGCCGGAATCCAACTCGTGCCGTTTTCACTTCCCGTATTTAAGATATTCTCAATGCCGCCTTTCCCAGCATAAAGTGTGTCAGGAGTAATGGTGTTCCAATTGGTTTCCTGAACCGATCCTCTTTCGTTTCCGCACCAGCGAATATCAGGACCAGCATCGCTAAAGAAAATGACATTGGGTTCCATCTCACGCACCATTTTTAAAGTGGTTGGCCAATCGTAATAGGTCTTTCCATCAATTTTTCGTTTTTCATTAGCGCCACCATAAAATCCGTCTCCACCATTAGCACCATCAAACCACATTTCGAAAACAGGTTTGTGAGCATCAAAAAGCTCTTTTAACTGGTTGCGGTAATATTCAACATACGAAGGAGAACCGTAGTCCGCACGATTTCGATCCCATGGCGAAAGATAAACTCCGAATTTCAAGCCGTCAACACGACAAGCTTTCTCAACTTCGTCAACCACGTCGCCTTTACCATTTTTGTAAGGACTATTTTTGACCGAATGTTCGGTGTATTTACTGGGCCACAAACAAAAGCCATCGTGGTGCTTGCAAGTCAAAACCAAACCGTTTAATCCGGCGGCCTTAATGGTTTTGGTCCATTGCGTCACATCCATGGCAGTTGGATTAAAAACCGATTCTTTCTCATCGCCATATCCCCATTCTTTATCAGTGAAGGTATTGGTGGTGTAATGAACAAATGCATATTGCTCCATCTCGTGCCAGGCCAATTGGCGATCTGTAGGTACAGGCAATACGGGTGCTGGTGGAGGAACTGACTTTGTACAGCTAGTAAAAATGAATAGGATACACAGTAAAATAAGGCTTAATAATCGAGAATTTAGTTTCATGATCGGTTGGCTTTTGAAGTTATGGGTTTAGGTAAAATAAAAAAGTCTTCAATGTTACCCATTGAAGACTTTCGATATTTCAAATTCAGAATAAACTGAATATTTTTTACTTCGTAGAATCGGCAGCAGCAGGTGCTTTTGTATCCGCTGGAGCTGGAAAATTTGGAACCTGGTTAGGGTCAACTGCATTTTCGATCTGATCTTTAATTGCAGACTCTGCTCCCTTTCTGGCATCTCTTGGAATAAAGGCAGTACCTCCTATTGATAAAACCAATAAAGCTCCGGCTAAAACCCAGGTTGCTTTTTCCAGAAAATCGGTTGTTTTGCGAACTCCCATGATTTGATTGGACGACTGAAAGTTACTTGCCAAACCTCCACCTTTTGAGTTCTGAACCAACACGATAAGAATCAGCAAAATACAAACGATGAATAATAAAACTGTGATCAGTGTGTACATATTGAATGAAATTAATTGTTCATTAAAGTTTTGATTTTTTCGATCTGAGCGGCAAAGTAAGTACTTTTTTCCGGATATTTCAAACTTAATTTCTCAAATATCTGGATAGCTTTTTTGTAATATCCTTGCTGCGCATAAATGGTCGCCAGAGTTTCGGTTACAAAATCATCATTTTCCAACTCTTTTTGCTTCTGACTGTCCACTGGAGATTCTGATTCCTGCACCTTTCCCTGTGGCATTCTAGGTTGAGCTTCCAGAAATTTTTCAATAAGAGTTTGCTTTTTGTCAGGTTTATTCTGGATAGACAAGGCTGTTTCGCCCATAGTCTCATCCGTTTTATCGGTTGTTTCAAGTTTGTACTCGGTCGGGAAAATGAGATTGAGAACATCAGAATCTTCCGGGGGTACTGACTGATTCAATTCAGATTGTTCAGGCATCGATTCTCCCGTTTTTTGATTCAGGAACAAATACAATTTCCGACGATCATGAATTCGGATAGCACCATTAATCAATTCCTGTTCGAACGACGAATCCTTCAGTATTTTTAGATTTTTCAGGTAGATTATCCAACCAGATTCAAACGCAGGATATCGCTCTGTCAGCTCTTTCAAAAGCGGAAGAGTTTCCTTATTCATCTGGTCAGGATGCTGCATGAATTGATAGATCTGATCGGCTGTCATAGGTTACCAGTTTGCTACTGAAGCATTAAAAATATCGTCGGCCAGTTTCTTGATGATTTCGGTAACAAGAGCATCTTCTGCATCGCTAAGCGACCTGTTACTATCAAAATCTTCATATTCAGTGAATGTTT
>JBBQXI010000370.1:0-4068 GCA_038209805.1 Bacteroidales bacterium
AATCCAAACCATAAGACTTTGGGATTGTCAGTCACTTGTACTGATTGTCATACTACAAATGCAGGCTGGCAACCAGCCACATTCCCGATCCACAGTACTTATTATGCTTTGACCGGTGCACATGCTACTATTGCCAATAACTGCAGTGCGTGTCATAACGGGAATTACGCAACTACACCTAACACTTGTTATGCTTGTCATACCACAGATTATAACAATACCAAAAATCCGGTACATACAACCTCAGGGTTTTCAACCGACTGTGCATCGTGTCATAAAACAACAGCCTGGGTACCTTCAACGTTTAATCACACGACATATTTCCCCATATCGAGTGGAAAACACACCAATATTAGCTGCGCAACCTGCCATACTACGCCAACAAATTATACTGTATTCACATGCGTAACCTCTGCATGTCATGCCAGAGCGCATAACCAAAGTCAGGGTAATGCCGGATGTTATAGATGTCATCCAACAGGAAAAGGAGACTAGAAGAGATCTGAAGATTTGGAGAAACTAACAGAAAGGATTGAATGAAGAGATGCATATTAACAATATTGGTAATATTAACAATATTGAATCTTTATGGACAAGGGGATAGGCCAATTGCTGAAGGAAAAGTTTCATACATTACCCTTCAGAATATTTACGTGAAGTTTGAAACTTCAGGATTAGTTCAACCCGGCGATACTGTATTTATCCGGAAAGACCAGGGTTTAACTCCACTATTTGTTACCGAATCGGTATCTTCACTTTCATGTGTTGGTAAACCAATTGTAAAAACCGACATTAAAGTTTCGGACGTTGTTGTCATCAAAGTTAAAAAATCGCAAAAAGCTTCAACGGTAAAAGATAAAATCCCGACCGGCCTTTCAAGTCTCAGAACTGATTCTGTTCAAAATCCTGAATCGAAACTTCCAGCCAAATCGATATCAGGATCAGAAAGAGCGGAGAAAATCAGGGGACGATTGTCAGCCTCATCCTATTCAAGTTTCTCGAATACATCTGATTTCAACCAGCGAATGAGGTACACTTTTACGCTTTCGGCCGATCACATTTCAGGAGGTAGAATTTCGACTGATACTTACATTACGTTTACCCATAAGCTCAATGAGTGGGCTGCCGTTCAAAGTAATATTTTCAATGCACTTAAAATCTATAGCTTGTCGGTGAACTATGATGTGACCAGCAAAACACAAATTGCAGTTGGCCGGAAAATCAATCCAAAAGTTGCCAGTATTGGTGCCATTGATGGTTTACAGGCTGAAACTAAAGCAGGAAATTTCACGTTTGGGGCAGTTGCGGGGACTAGTCCGGACTATACTGATTATAGTTTCAATCCCAAGCAATTCGAGTATGGAGGCTATTTGTCGCACGACATCAATAACAAATCGGGCAATATGACAACTTCTCTGGCATTTTTTCAACAGACCAGCCATGGAATGACCGACCGACGCTTCGCGTACTTTCAGCACGACAATTCGCTGATCAAAAACCTCAACCTGTTTGTCTCTACTGAAGTGGATTTATATGCCCTGAAGGATAGCGTTCCGACTAACACCCTAAGCCTGACCAGCCTTTATCTTTCATTACGTTACCGGGTTTCCAAACAACTGTCGGCTTATCTTTCGTATGATGCGCGCAAAAACGTAATTTACTACGAAACGTTTAAAAACTACCTCGACTTGCTTTTGCAGGATGCGACCAGGCAGGGATATCAACTTCGGATTAATTACCGGCCATCGAATTCGATCAGCTCAAGTCTTACCGGAGGATACCGGTTTCAGAAAAACGACATTCATCCGATGCTCAATGTCAATGGCTTTTTAACTTTCTCCAAAGTGCCTGGAATCAATTCATCGCTAACATTCTCAACCAACTGGATCAAGTCCAGCTATGTTGACGGGATGATTTACGGTGTTCAATTGGATAAAGAGCTTGTTCCTTCGAAGTTGAGTGCCGGTATCAATTACCGGTTGGTTGATAATAAATACCTGAATGCCACTTCGGGACCGCGTTCACTGCAACACATGGCTGCACTGGAATTGTCGTGGCAAATCAGCAAGAAAATGTACTTTTCAGCCAATTACGATGGCACTTTCGACAAATCGAACAAGTACCATAGCATCTATGTTAGCCTCACCCAGCGGTTTTAATCTTCACACTTCATAAAAAATCCGATGCTTTTCGGGCACCGGATTCAGAATATCATATCGTCATTACGCGGAACGAAGCAATCTATAAATCAAAAGATTGCTTCACTTCGTTCGCAATGACGCTCTTTATTGACTTACAATTTGGCAAACAACTTTTTCATGCTTACTTCGCCTGAAATGATGCTTTTCAGATCACTGATTCTGACACGATCCTGAAGCATGGTATCTCGGTACCGAATAGTTACAGTTCCATCTTCAAGCGAAATGTGATCGACAGTGACGCAGAAAGGTGTTCCGATCGCATCCTGGCGGCGGTAACGTTTACCAATCGAGTCTTTTTCATCGTACTGACAGTTGAAATCAAATTTCAGATCGTCAATAATTTCGCGGGCTTTTTCTGCCAGACCATCTTTTTTCATTAACGGCAAAACGGCTAGTTTAACCGGAGCCAAAGGAGCCGGAATACGAAGCACTACGCGGATGTCTTTTTTACCATCTTCGCTAACCATTTCCTCCTCAGCATACGAAGCTGCCATGATTTGTAAAAACATGCGGTCGACACCAATCGAAGTTTCAACCACAAACGGAACGTACGATTCATTCAATTCAGGATCGAAATAGGTGATTTTCTTGCCTGAAAACTTTTGGTGCTGCGATAAATCGAAGTCAGTACGCGAGTGAATTCCTTCCACTTCTTTAAAACCAAACGGAAACCGATATTCAATATCGACTGCTGCGTTGGCGTAGTGAGCCAGCTTATCGTGTTCATGGAAACGGTAGTTTTCGCTTCCAAAACCAAGCGCCTGATGCCAGTTCATGCGGGTTTGTTTCCATTTCTGAAAAAATTCCTGATCAGTTCCGGGACGAACAAAAAACTGCAATTCCATCTGTTCAAATTCGCGCATCCGGAAAATAAACTGACGGGCAACAATTTCGTTACGGAAAGCTTTCCCGATCTGGGCAATTCCAAATGGAATCTTCATGCGACCGGTTTTCTGCACATTCAGGTAATTCACAAAAATACCCTGAGCAGTCTCGGGACGCAAATATATTTTCAAAGCGCCATCGGCAGTTGAACCCATTTCGGTGGAGAACATCAGGTTGAACTGACGAACATCAGTCCAGTTGCGTGTTCCTGAAACCGGGCAAACAATTTCCTGATCAATGATGATTTGCTTCAACTCCTCCAGATTACTGTCATTCAAAGCCTTTACAAAGCGGCCTTGCAGCTCGTCCCACTTAGCCTGATTTTCCAATACACGGCCATTGGTTTCCTTGAATTGTTTTACATCGAAACTCTCGCCAAAGCGCTTCTTCGCTTTTTCGACTTCCTTTTCGATTTTGTCTTCGTATTTGGCCTGTTGTTCTTCAATCAGAACGTCGGCTCGATATCTTTTTTTCGAATCTTTGTTGTCAATTAATGGATCATTAAACGCATCAACATGACCAGATGCTTTCCAAGTTGTAGGATGCATTAAAATTGCCGCATCAAGCCCAACAATGTTTTCATGCATTTGCACCATGGCTTTCCACCAATATTCTCTAATATTTTTCTTTAACTCTACTCCGTTTTGCGCGTAATCATAGACAGCGCTCAAACCATCATAAATTTCGCTTGACGGAAAAATAAATCCGTACTCTTTTGCATGCGAAACTACATTTTTAAATAAATCTTCTTGTTTTGCCATAATGCTGCAAAAATATAAAAACAGATTATAAATAAATGAATTAAAAACAATTAGAATAACTTTTTTTTATACTTTTATGTAAGAAATTAAGTTTTTCATGTATCAGCATCTTCTAAATCTATTCTTTCCCAAGTCTTGTGCGGGCTGTCATTCTTTTCTTTTGACGGATGAATTGGTGCTTTGTACCCAATGCAGACATGAAATTCCGTTGACCAATCATC
>JBBQXI010000371.1:0-4047 GCA_038209805.1 Bacteroidales bacterium
TTGCTTTTGATTTCCAGACCATTGTCCCGGTCAATTTATCGAGCGCAACAAAATTCGTTTCATCGCCTCCTGGATAACAATACACCCATTTATCATCGACCAAAAGTGATTCAGAATATCCAAAATAATTGAGTTTTCCACTCAGATCTTTCACCATATCAACCGCCCATTTTTCTTTTCCCGAAGCGGCATCCAAACAAGCGATCCGTCCAAGTCCGGAAGTTACATAAATTAAATTATCATATACCGTTGGGGCAGACCTTGCTCCGGGGAAACTGGCAGAATATCCTTCACAAAAGAACTCGCGGCCATTGGGTGTTTTCCACAAAAGCTTTCCATTCTGATCGAATGCAAACACATGACTTATACTATCGATTTCGCCGTTGATATAGAGCCTTCCGTCGGCAATAACCGGAGAACTGTATCCGTTGCCAAGTTCTTCAGTCAGCCAAAGGAGTTTTGGGCCAGCTTCAGGCCATACGTTCAGGAGATTCTTATCAGGATAAATTCCATCACGATTTGGCCCACGCCACTGTGAAATATCTTGACCAGTGCTGCTCAAAACAGTAAAAAAAAGCAATGCAGGAAGTAAAAAGCGAAAATTTGTATTCATCGTTTTTGGCAACTAGGTTATTGAAAACTATTTATTTGGGTTAAACTGAAAGATTGAATACCAAATCTAAGCATTCAATTTGATTTTAAGGAATTTGTTAACTAACATTAAGAAAACTATTACCAGTATCAAAATTTATTGATTTAGATTTACATCGGATTAGATTTTCTATTTGTTTGGCCTGACATACAATCATTATTGATATGTTTGAAGAGTTTTTCGAATATAAAACGAATGCAACTCTAATAAATATTGACAGTTATAATTCATAATTATTCTGCTACCAACATTTTAACACATAAAAACACTTCAAAAGATGAAAAAAACTATCGTAATTATGGTCATGATGTTCTTTACTGCAATGACCATCCAAGCACAGGATAAACCAGCGACTCCTCATGATTCAATCGTTTTTGCAGCCACCACTCACGATTACGGAACAATTGTTCAGGCTAGTGATGGCAGCTGTGTATTTGCATTCACCAATAAGGGGAAAGCTCCGATTGTACTGAATGATGTAAAAGCTTCGTGCGGATGTACTGTTCCTGAATGGACCAGAACTCCAGTTGCTCCGGGTGAGAAAGGTTCAATAAAAGTGACCTACAACACCAATAATATTGGTGCATTTACCAAATCAATCACCGTAAATTCAAATGCAGTAAATTCTCCTTTGGTTTTAATTATAAAAGGCACTGTTACTGCCAAACAATAAGCTTCAAATTTTCAAGAGGTTGTATCAAAAGTCATAATTAGATTATGACTTTTGATACAACCTCTTTCATTTGCTACAATATTTTGAAATGCGTATTCCCGAAATTGTTTCACATTAATTTTGCGCATTATTTCCGTTAAATTCTCCAAAAAACTTCTAAAAATTTTAATCAAAATTTAATGACGTAAATATACGTCGTATTAACATATGACGTATATTTACGTCGCAATTAAAACACGAACAATGGTCACCGCAAAACACGAACTATTCAACGAAGCACTTCAGGAGCAGGCCAGTTTATTTAAAGCCCTCGCCCACCCTGCCCGGCTTCAGATTCTGCAATTTTTGGCAAAATCAAAAAACTGTATCTCAGGCGATATTTCGGAAGAACTGCCACTAAGCCGCACAACGGTAAATCAACATTTGACAGAATTAAAAGAGGCTGGACTGATTAAAGGACATGTTGAAGGGGTAAAAATGAAATACTGTTTGGATGGCGAAAAAGTAAAAGAGATGAAAAACCATTTAACCTCGTTTCTGGAAGAAATTCAACTTCCCGAAAACTTCTCCTGCGAATAAATAAGTCTAGAATCTATTGTCTAATAATCTAAAGTCTTAAATATATGAAAGTCTTAATTCTTTGCACCGGAAATAGTTGCCGCAGCCAAATGGCTCATGGTTTTTTACAGTCGTTCGACCCGAACATTACCGTTTGTTCTGCCGGTACCGAAGCCTCCGGAAAACTAAACCACAAAGCAGTTGCAGCCATGAAAGAAGCAGGCATCGACATCAGCCAGCACACTTCCGATTCGGTTGAGAAATACCTGAATGACGAGTGGGATTACGTGATTACCGTTTGTGGTGGCGCCAACGAAAGCTGCCCTGCTTTTATCGGCAAAGTGAAATACCGCCTGCATATTGGCTTCGACGATCCATCGCATGCAATTGGAACAGAAGAGTTTATCTGGAGTGAATTTATGAGGGTTAGAGATGAGATTAAAGATGTTTTCTGGGAATTTTACATCGAAAACATAAAAGCGTAAAAACATGCCATCACAAAAACGGCTCAAATTTCTCGACCGATACCTGACTCTTTGGATTTTCATAGCCATGTTTATTGGCGTTTTTGCCGGATGGACCAGTCCGAACGTTGCCGGATTCTGGAACAGAATGTCGTCAGGAACCACCAATATTCCAATTGCAATTGGCCTCATTGTAATGATGTACCCGCCGCTGGCCAAAGTAAAGTACGAAGAATTGGGCGATGTATTCCGAAATACAAAAATTCTAGGACTTTCCTTGTTTCAGAACTGGGTGGTAGGTCCAGTATTAATGTTCATATTGGCAATTATCTTTTTCAAACTTTTCCCTGGCGAAAACAATGCGAATCTACCCTACATGTATGGAATTATCCTGATTGGGTTGGCTCGTTGCATTGCCATGGTCATCGTTTGGAACGACCTGACCAAAGGCGACTCCCAATATGCTGCCGGATTGGTGGCTTTTAATTCTGTTTTTCAGGTGCTGCTGTTTTCGGTTTATGCATACGTTTTTATCGCCGTTCTGCCGGGTTGGTTCGGTGTTCCGGTTAACGAAACGGTATCGCAAATAACAATGGGAGAAATCGCTAAAAGTGTTTTTATTTATTTGGGAATACCAATGATTGCAGGCTTTTTGACCCGATTTATTCTGACTCGAGTTAAAGGCAAACTTTGGTACGAAACCAAATTTGTGCCCAAAATTAGTCCGCTGACACTCATCGCTTTGCTCTTTACCATTGTGGTGATGTTCTCGCTGAAAGGCGAATACATTGTAAAAATCCCGATGGATGTGGTGATAATAGCGATTCCGTTGCTGATCTACTTTGTAATCATGTTCTTCAGCTCATTCTATATGAGTAAGAAAATTGGAGCGAATTACGAGCAATCCACAACCTTAGCATTTACTGCAGCCAGCAATAATTTTGAGTTGGCTATTGCAGTAGCCATCGCCATTTTCGGAATCAATTCAGGAGAAGCTTTTGCCGGAGTAATTGGTCCGCTGGTTGAAGTTCCGGTTATGATCGGATTGGTGAATGTGGCTTTCTGGTTCAGGAAAAAATATTTCACAACGGATCAAATAGCCGGATTTTAATTGGGTACTTCTCAAAAAGAAAAGAAAATGTTGTATTACACTTCATCACCGGGGGAGTTGCAATTCCGGAGAAATTAAAATTTTGGCAATTTTCATTCTTTTTACCAATTGATAATAATTACTTTTACCCATCATAATGGATACAATTCGAACAGTTACAGTCACCCGATACATGCAACCCCTGAGAGAAGGTGGTTCATTACCTGCATTGGCCGAAGCCGATGATGACTTCAAGTATGTGATAAAGTTCAAAGGCGGAGGACATGGGGTAAAAACGCTTATTGCTGAATTAATCGGAGGCGAGATTGCCCGGGCACTGGGTTTAAAAGTGCCTGAGCTTGTTTTTGCGGAGTTGGATGAATGCTTCGGTCGTTCTGAGGGAGATGAGGAGATTCAGGATCTTTTAAAAGCAAGTCAGGGCTTAAATCTGGGCTTGCATTTTTTATCAGGCGCTTTCACCTACGATCCGGTAGTGACTAAAATTGACCCGCTTCTGGCCTCCAAAATCGTATGGCTCGATAGTTTGATTACCAATGTGGACCGATCGTTCCGCAATACCAATATGCTCATCTGGCATAAAGAATTGTGG
>JBBQXI010000372.1:0-4043 GCA_038209805.1 Bacteroidales bacterium
GTAGAGCCTGTTGGGGTAGCAATAATTAGTCCATCAGCCCAATACGTATTCAAGAATTCGTCATTCATGTAGGTATGAATATTGATCATCGATGAAGAATCGAGCTTGGTAACTGCGATTTCGTTCAAGGCATATTGAAAAACAGATTGCTTGCTGGATACAATTTCGAGTTCAAGTACTGTGCGTTCATCAATTAAAATATTCCCTTCCAAAATATCACTCACCGCGCTATCAATCTCTTCTCTTGAAATATCAGAAAGAAAACCCAACCTTCCGGAGTTAATACCAACCAGCGGTATTGAACCGTTTTTAGCAACCAAAAATGATTTCAGAAATGTTCCGTCGCCACCCAAACTGAACATATAACTAATATCGTCAGGTAAATCATTACTATCTTCAAACTGACCAGTAACTTCAGGATGAATTTCACAGTCCATGTGTAAGTATTCCAGAAATGGCCGATAAACAAAACTTTCAATCTGCTTTTCTTTCAACAAATAGAATAGTCTCAACAATTCCTCGAAAAATTCAGGATTAACTGTCTGTCCGTATAGTGCTATCTTCATGAATGGAACTTTGAAACGAAAATTAAATATTCATAAACCTAAACAGCTGATCAAGGCGATCGTCATACAATTCATTAATAACAGAATCATCCATATAAACCGCAATAATGTTATAATCGTAACGAACAAAGGTTTGAATAATTGCTGACAAATCAACCACATTTATCTTCAAAGTTACTGTCATTCGTTTCGATTCAGCTTCAGGAGAAATGTAAAAACTTAAAATTTTAGCATCATTGCCTTCAACAATCTGAGCAATTTGCGATAGCGAATAATCAATCGAATTTATTTCAAGCACAATTACTCCTCCCGGCTCTTGAACCGCAACCAGATTAGCAAATTTTTGCGCCAAATCAAAAACAGTTATTACTCCACAATATTGATCGTACAAATCGAGCACTGGAACCGCACTTAATTTGAGAACCGAAATAGCATTAAAAACTTCGTAGATATGTTGATTTGTATGTATGTGAGGCGAAAGCAAATGATCTGAATATTCACCAACCGGCTTGTCTATAATATTCAGGTCATAAATAATTTTGTCCGATATCAGTCCAACCAGTCGTTTCCCATCAACAACCGGCAGATGAGAAATCCTGAAAATTTCCATCCAATTCAAAGCCTTCTGACCGTTATCAGTCAGACGTAAAGGAGGGACAACTTCAGAAAGCAGGTTTTGTGCTATCATTTTTTTAAGTTTTCAATATGGCCTGAATCAAATCTTAATCGTAAATTGCGCCAATAAAATTCGGATATGACCAGACTAAGTGTAAATATAAACAAAATAGCAACATTACGAAATTCGCGTGGAGGAAATACCCCAAGTGTTTTAGATGCCGCCATTAATTGTCAAAAATTTGGTGCTCAAGGAATTACAGTTCATCCAAGACCTGACGAAAGACACATTCGGCGTCAGGATGTATTTGAGATTAGACCGATTATTACCACTGAATTTAACATTGAAGGTTATCCCAGCGAAGATTTTATTCAAATGGTAATTGATGTAAAAGCACATCAGGTTACGCTTGTTCCCGACTCGCACGACCAACTTACATCCGATCATGGTTGGAATACCATCAAACACATGGATTTTCTGAAAGAAGTAATCGCTCGTTTTAAAGAAGCGGGAATCCGGACTTCCATTTTTGTTGATCCTGATTTATCGGCAATCGAAGCTGCAAAAGAAACCGGCACCAACCGCATTGAATTATACACAGAGCCTTTCGCAACAATGTACCCAGTTGATCCGATCAGCGCTGTTGCCCCGTTTAAGGAAGCAGCAAATCTGGCTCACAAACTTGGATTGGGCATCAATGCCGGACATGATTTAAGCCTGAAAAACCTTCGCTTTTTCCACGATCATGTTCCTTTTCTTGATGAAGTCTCCATCGGTCACGCACTCATAGCCGATGCGCTTTACATGGGTTTGAGAAGCACTATCCAGGATTACCTCTCCTGTTTGTAATAACCGCTGAGATGAATCTTTTTTTCAGAGAAGAAGGCGAAGGGTTCCCCATTGTAATTGTACACGGACTCTACGGATCGTCGGATAACTGGCTGACTGTCGGCAAAAAGCTTTCTACAAGCTACAAGGTATATATGATTGATCAGCGCAATCATGGTCGTTCTCCAAATTCAGAAGAACATAGCTACGAAGCGATGAAAAATGATCTGGCCGAATTCTTCGATCAGCAAAAAATTGAGAAAGCCATTTTAATGGGGCACAGCATGGGCGGAAAAACTGCAATGAGCTTTGCTGCCGATTATCCTGAACGCATTGAAAAACTGATTGTTGTTGACATTGCTCCCAAAGATTATTTCCTGCTGAACGACGAAAGTCAGTATTATCTGCACAACAACATTTTACGAGCAATGCTTGAGTTGGATTTCAGTAAGATTGAATCGCGAAAACAAGTTGAAGACTTCCTGAATGAGCGAATTGACAACACCCAGATTGTGCAATTTCTTCTGAAAAATGTGCATCGAAATAAAGAAAATCAGCTATACGAATGGCGACTGAATGTTCCGGTTTTGTACGACAATCTGGACGAAATTATCAAAGGAGTGAATGCACATTGGTTCGACGACCGCCTGCCAATATCCAATTATCCGATTCTGTTTATCAAAGGAGCCCGTTCAAATTATATCCTTCCTGAAGATTACGCTTCCATCCGCCGTATTTATCCGGATGCTGAAATCGTACAAATTCCGGATGCCGGACACTGGCTTCATGCCGAGAAACCACAACTATTCATGGATGTACTTTGGAGCTTTTTACGGAAAGTATTATGAATATTCCAAGTTCCAAGTTGTGATACTTGGAATTTGGAACTGAGTTACCGATTATACTTCTGCGTGATTTGCTTCAGAAACAACTTGTGATTTGAACGAATCTGGCTCCAGGAAAAGCGCCAATCCCAATTGCCAACCGCTACTCCTGGCGTATTCATTCGGGCATCAGTATCAAGCCCTAAGACATCTTGCATGGGCGCAATAGCAGTATGTGCAGCCGAAGCCCAGGCCTGTTCCATAAAGTTCCTGACAAACTGTTTACCAGATCCTGAAACATATCGATGCAGCAATTTTCGTTCTTTCTTATCGATTGAATTAAACCAACCAAGCGAAGTATCGTTATCGTGTGTTCCGGTGTAAACTAAAAAATTGGAGGAATAATTGTGAGGAAGATTCGAATTTGTAGCATCTGAACCATATGCAAACTGAAGAACTTTCATCCCAGGCAAATCAAAGTCATCTCTTAGCTTTTCGACTTCAGGAGTGATAATCCCTAAATCCTCAGCGATTACTTCCAACGTTCCTACCTGCTCTTTTAGCCTACGAAACAATTCATGCCCCTTGGCTGGTAGCCATTCTCCAATAATGGCTGTTTCTTCATCCGCCGGAATCGACCAAAATGATTCCAATCCGCGGAAATGATCAACACGAACCTGATCGAACATCCGGAGGTTAAAATGAATTCGGGCCAGCCACCAGTCGAAATCGCGCTCTGCAACACGTTCCCAATCGAAGACCGGATTTCCCCACAACTGACCGGTTTCGCTGAAATAATCGGGCGGAACGCCACCAACCTGCGTCGGCTGGGAATCTCCGTCGAGCAGAAAAATATCCTGATTGGCCCAAACATCTACACTATCGAGCGAAACATAGAGCGGAATATCACCTATTATCCTGATTCCTTTCGAATTTGCATAAGACTTCAGCTTAAACCATTGCCTGAAGAAAATAAATTGGAGGAAACGATGAAAATCAATTTCGGCATGCAACTCATTAAAGGCTTCGTGTAAGACATGTTTGTCGCGAGTAACCAATTCTTTCGCCCAAGTATTCCAAACAGTTTCGTCGTGCTTCGTTTTTAACGACCGAAACAGTGCATAATCGTCGAGCCACCAGGAATTGTGACTCATAAATGTATAATATTCGTCTTTATAGCGGTCAAAATTCTTCTGAAATCCAGCAAAA
>JBBQXI010000373.1:0-4018 GCA_038209805.1 Bacteroidales bacterium
TGCTTCAATACCTGGCCTCTAATCGCATCGATTTTCCGGAGCACCAATTAGTGTTGAATAAATTACTCGTTGGAATGGATGTTCAGGAAATCCTTTCGCCAATTATTGAATTAACCGAAGATGAAATGGCAAGCACAGTAAGCCTGCAAAATGGACTCATTAATAATTGGGAGAAAGTTAAAAACTCTACTCCGGAAGGTATACAGGAAACTTTTGTGCAACGAGAAGGCATTTTGAGATTTGACGCCGATAAAATAACGCTTGTAGTTGAAAAAAAAGGATTTGATGTATTAATAGAATCGATTCCCTGGAATATTTCACTGATCAAGCTCTCTTGGATGAAAAAGCCAATTTACGTTGAATGGATTTAAGTTCTAAATATTTTAAAATGAGACAGCTAATGAAAAACCTGATGCAAATAAGAAAAATATTCCCGAAAACAGGATTAATGATCTTGATTTTAGTTGCTTGTTTGGCGCAAACCCAAACGAGTGCTCAGGTAACAATAGCACCTTCGAAGATAAATTTAGACCCAGATTCAAAACAAAGACAGGACAAGGGCATTTTAAAGAAGATTGTAAAACCAATAAAATTTAGAGCGAACAGAGATGCAACGGAAAACGATCGGATCTACAAATTTTTGAATGACCGACTAAATAAACAACTGAACATTGATACGGCTACTGTGAATCAGATAATGGTTGAATTTAAGGCTCTTGTCACTCAGGACACATCAACGAAGGAATCAATCAAATCGATTATTAAAACTCACGATCTGGATAAAACAACGAACCAATCCGTTCTCAATGACTTAGTAAAACAAATGGGTACAAGTTTTGATTCGTTAAGAACACAAATGAGCGCAGTTATTCAGGAGGATTTGAACAATAACAGTCAGGAAAAAAGGGATCTATTAACTAAAAACAACGATATTCTAAAAGATGTACGCGAAGTTCAGTATTCAGCCGCCTCTAATTTGGCCGGAACAAACAGCTATGTAAAAAAAGATACGATATACTTCTTCAAGAGAAGCTTAAATCCAAAGCTTAAAGTCATTGGATGGCAAAGTCCAGAAATGAATGATGAATTCAAGAATTACAACTATAATTATTTATCATCCATTAATTTAGTTGGTTATTCTTTGACAGCATCAGGCAAAAATAGTAGCCCGGATGATATCCGGAAATTTCAGGAACGAGGAGGAATAATAGAACTGGCACAAAGCAAAGGGTGTGATGTGCACCTTACCGTTTATAATCAGAGTCCATCAGACATTAAAAAATTCTTGGGCGATAATCTTGCACAAAAGACCCTTCTCGTCGAGTTAGATACCTTGATTAGAAAGAGCAATCTAAAAGGAATAAACATCTATTTTGGCGATGTTTCTGACCCAAATGCTTTTGTTCAATTTATAAAAATACTACGCGAAAATTTAAGAATGCAGAGTAGTGTAATTCAGCTAAATATCACAATTCCAGCAATAACGAACGACGAGGTTAGCTTAAAAGCGATAAGTGGGTACAATTTTCCTGAACTTAATTCTTTGGTTGACTACTATTTCGTGATGACCGATAAAATTACAGATGAAGAAAGTGGCATAGCACAATCTTCATCTCCGCTTTTAAACAGTGATAAATACGGAAAAAATTCAATTGAATCGACCATCGGATTTTATGCTAATGGAAAAATACCGGTTTCAAAACTGATTATGACAGTTTCATACACGGGGACTCTATGGCAAGTCGACAATTTCGAAGGCAATCCGCCAAACTCGATAATTGAAAATGAACTTACTTACAATGATATTATTAGAGACTATCTAAATAAAACGATTAATAAAAGCAGCGTATTCCAAGGCTTTGATCCGGATCAAATGGCTACTTATATAAATATCATGGGGCCGAATCCTGCAGATAAAAGACAAATATGGTATGAAGATTTCAGGAGTTTATATCAGAAATATGATTGGGCGCTTGGAAACGGGCTTGGTGGTGTTTGTATAAAAGGGATTGGAGAGGATGACGGGTATTCAGAGTTATGGGATGCAATTGGAGCTACGCTTATCCGCATCGATACAATTCATGTTGATAAAAAGCATGTCGTAGTCAAACCAGCTCCTACTTTGAGTCATTATATGAATCTATTTATTGAAGACTTTCAGTGGGCGATGGAAAGCAAACTAAATTATAAAGATCCAAAAACAGAAAATTCGATCTGTGAATGCGATTATAGCCCAAGTTATTTAAAAACATATCGGAATTCACCATTGCTTTGGACTGATTATCAGGAATATGACATGGACAACGTCAACACTCTTGAAAATTCGCTTCTCTGTCATTATTTATGGGTTAGATGGGAAATATATTCCATCGTTTCAATGTGGTGCTCTATCATTTGCTTCATACTATTGTTGGTGACATGGGGCTTTTCTTCGTATTTGGCCAGGTATAAACTAAGCAACGATACAATCCTAAATATCATGCTGATTTCCAGAGGCATATTTATTTTTACTTTATTCTTTGCATTCGGGTTTTACCTGATTTTTGCTCCACAAACGACCATTTTGGAAGGAGCCAATCATGGAGCTAAATATTTTTTAATAATTGGAATTATCTTTTTGACAGGAGTAATTGGGGCATGGATTGTCGCCAGTAAGTTGTATAAAAGCAGGTATGCACGAAAAAATATGCCTTAATTAAGAATATACCATTGAATATAGCCAGGAAAACTTAAAACTAAAAATTATGAGTACGCAAGCAGAAAAAGCACCCGGGAACAAAAGCCGGTCGATGGCATTGACGAATTCTCAAAAACAAAATTTTTCTGAATCGAATGCTCAGTTTACAGATAACAGGGCTGAAACCAGTATGCAGCGAAATTTGGAGGTGATGGCCAATACTGGCAGTCATACCAGCCATGCAGTTCAACTACAGGCTATAGCATCCAATTATTCGAATAATACAATTCAGGCAAAAAGCCTTGAAGATGAGGAACTTCTTCAGGGAAAATTCAATACGATCCAAAGGCAGTCGATGGAAGAAGATGAGTTGTTGCAGGGAAAGTTTGAAACTGTACAAAAAAAGCGAAATGAAACTGGTTTACCTGACAATTTAAAATCAGGAATAGAAAATCAGTCAGGAATTTCGATAGATGATGTAAAAGTGCATTACAATTCGGATAAACCAGCTCAGTTAAATGCACATGCTTATGCACAAGGAACTGATATTCATATGGCACCCGGACAGGAGAAACATTTGCCTCACGAAGCCTGGCATGTTGTTCAGCAAAAGCAGGGACGGGTAAAACCAACGATGCAAATGAAGGGAAAAGTAAATGTGAATGACGATGTCAGTCTGGAAAAAGAAGCGGATGTAATGGGGGCAAAAGCGCTACAAATGAAATCCGAAGAAAGTCATATTCTGGAGTCTGTCAATTCGTTTGCGCCTGAAATTCAAATGGTTCTAATTGATCCAACCCAAAGTGGTTTAAATGCCTCATTGACCAAGCAATACCATGATGAAGAAGATAACGGCGATGCTTGTTCTGTTGTCAGCAAATCAATATTAGTTCATCAGCAAGCAATCAATCATTTTAAAAGTGCAATAAAAATGCGAAAGCGAGCCGGTAAACTACACCAAGATGAAGATGGTGGTCACATTCTTGCTATTAGCACGTTAAGTGATAAAATTCAGAAAAGAAAAGAGTTTATTGCAGAACTCACTCCCAAAGCTGCAACTTCCAATCCTAAAGTTAAATCAGAAGGAAAAAAGGGACCATCAAATTGGTTCGGTCAGAAACCGATGGGAACCGGAGGACAGGCATCTTGGTTGCCGGGGAATCAACCTGCCTGGGAACCTCGCAAAACCGGTACTTAGGTAGTAAAAATAAATTAATGTCAACAAATTTTAAGTCGCCTCTAAATCCCCGTTAGATTGAGACTTCGGCATGAGGTTAGTCGAACGCTTATGCCAAAGCCTAAAGGGGACTTTGCTCTCTATATATTAAGTCGGTATTCACT
>JBBQXI010000374.1:0-4017 GCA_038209805.1 Bacteroidales bacterium
TACTGAACAGTATTTTTAAATATCCTGAATTGCAAATTTACCAAAGCATCCAACACAAAATAAGCAAAACCCAGTGATCTTGGTTTCAATGAGCTATACCACTTTCCCGTACAAATCAAACTCTTCAGAACTGGTAATTTCGACTTCACAAAACTGTCCCTTTTTCAGCGTAACTTCTTTGCCGATCAACACTTCGCCATCCACCTCAGGAGAATCAAACTCAGTGCGACCCACATAAAATTCTTCGTCTTCCCGATCGATGATCACTTTCAGAATTTGCCCTACTCTTTCGGCATTTAGCTGAGACGAAACAATTTGCTGAATGCCCATCAATTCTTCGACACGAGCCTGTTTGACATCTTCAGGAATATCATCAGTGTACTTTTTATACCCATAAGTTCCTTCCTCGTGCGAATAAGAGAAAGCACCTAAACGATCAAATCGATGCTTGCTGACAAAACTTTTCAGCTGTTCAAAATCTTCTTCTGTTTCACCTGGGTGACCAATCAGCATGGTTGTGCGAATTGCAATTCCGGGAACTTCTTGTTTGATCTTCTGAAGTAAAGCTTCCGTTTCTTCGGTTGTTACTTGGCGTAACATGTGTTTCAGCACGTTGTTAGAACTGTGTTGAAGCGGAATATCAATATATTTGCAGAGTTTCGGAACAGTTTTAAATAGCGGCAAAATATCCATCGGGAACTTTGTTGGATATAAATAATGTAGTCGAATCCATTCAATTCCATCAATCTCAGAAATCTTCTGAATCAATTCAGCTAACATTCCTTTTCCGTATAAATCGATGCCGTAATACGACAAATCCTGGGCAATAAGCAAAATCTCTTTTACACCACTTTTCGCAAGATATTTGGCTTCTTTCACCAAGTCATCCATCGATTTGGAGACATGTTTCCCTGTCATGCCCGGAATGGCACAAAAGGCGCAAACCCGATTGCAACCTTCCGATATCTTGAGGTAAGCAAAATGAGAAGGTGTGGTAATCTTTCGCTCATAAATAAACTCCGGACGATAAGTTGCCTTTAATTCGCTAACCACGGCTTTCATATCGAACTTGCCGAAAAAACGGTCTACTTCAGGAACTTCCTTTTCCAAATCCAGCTTGTAGCGTTCAGACAAGCAACCCATCACATATAACTTTTCAATATCACCGCGACCTTTGGCTGCAACAAATTGCAAAATCGTATTCACCGATTCTTCTTTGGCATCGTGAATAAATCCGCACGTATTAATTACTACAATGTCAGAATCGGAGTCGTTCGAATCGTGAACCACTTCAAAACCATCCATCGAAAGCTGGTTCAGTAATACTTCAGAATCAACTAAGTTCTTCGAGCAACCCAAGGTCACTACATTTATTTTTTGCTTCTTCATTTTTTCATTTTTTAGCCCCAAAGGCTCTACTGCACAACTTATCATCAACGACTTTCACTCTATTTTGACTTAAAACAGTAAATCTTAACTAAAGTTCTGAATTAGTGTCTAATCAAAATAAAGGCCAGCAAAAGCCAGCCATATCATTTTTCATTCTCTGGTCTTCTGTCTCCAGTCTCCAGATTTATTAACTAAACAACGATTCTACAAATTCCCTTCTGCGGAAAATCTGTAAATCCTCCATCTTTTCACCAATACCAATATATTTCACAGGAATTTTAAACTGATCGGAAATTCCAATCACCACACCACCTTTTGCAGTTCCATCGAGCTTCGTCAGCGCTAAAGCGGTAACTTCGGTAGCTTTTGTGAATTGTTTGGCTTGTTCAAATGCGTTTTGTCCGGTTGAACCATCGAGAACAAGCAAAACTTCGTGAGGTGCAGTTGGCACAACCTTTTTCATCACTGATTTAATCTTGCTCAGTTCGTTCATCAGGTTCACTTTGTTGTGCAGGCGTCCGGCAGTATCAATAATTACCACATCGGCACCCTGCGCTTTAGCCGATGCGAGTGTATCGTATGCAACAGAAGCCGGATCGGCACCCATCACCTGCTTAACAAGTGGCACTTGTACTCGATCGGCCCAAATCTGAAGTTGATCGATGGCCGCAGCTCTAAACGTATCAGCAGCACCTAAAACTACTTTTTTACCGGCTGCTTTAAAATGCCATGCCAGTTTCCCAATTGTTGTTGTTTTACCAACACCATTCACTCCTACAACCATAATAACATAGGGTTCATCACTCTCAGGAAGATCAAAATCTGCAATATCATTACTATTATTTTCTTCGAGCAAACTGGCAATCTCCTCTTTCAACATACCGTTCAATTCGGAAGTTCCCATGTATTTATCGGCCGAAACGCGCTTTTCGATGCGTTCAATAATCTTCAAAGTTGTTTCAACGCCAACATCCGAAGAAATCAGAATTTCTTCCAAATTATCCAACACCTCATCGTCAACCTTTGTTTTCCCAATGATGGCGCGGCTAATCTTCGTAAAAACACTTTCTTTGGTTTTTGCAAGCCCTTGGTCGAGGCTTTCTTTTTTCTTGCTGTTAAAAATTCCGAAAATACCCATATTAGAACCTTTATTAAAGAGCGGCAATTTAGTAATATAAAATGAATCAGCCTGTATTGCCGCAAAACGATCTGTTTTAGAGGCTTAATTCAATAAAAAAAGCCTTCACCAACGATGAAAGCTTTTTATTATAGAGAAATTTTGGTCTATTTCTTGAAATGATCTTTTACATTCTCATTAGGAATAATTTCTTCCTGAAATGTATATGCACCGGTTTTTTCGGATTTTACCATTTTCACAACTTTCGCGTAACCCTTACCGGCACCTTTTTGTAATGATGCAACTACTTTCTTTGCCATACTATTTCTTATTTAATTTCGCGGTGTACAGTAACTCGCTTTAAGTTAGAGTTGTATTTCTTTTTCTCCAAACGTTCAGGAGTATTCTTCCTGTTTTTGGTAGTAATGTACCTTGAAGTTCCGGGAACTCCACTGGTTTTTTGTTCGGTACATTCCATGATTACCTGAATTCTATTACCTTTCTTAGCCATCTCTTAAAGCTTTAAATAGTTGTAATTAAACCTTTTACCTTCGCAGCGTTTAACGATGCATTCAACCCGTTTTTGTTGATTGTACGGATACCATTGGCTGAAACAGTCAAAGAAATCCAACGATCTTCTTCAGGTAGATAAAACTTCTTTTTAAACAAGTTAGGAAGGAACTTCCGTTTTGTTCTACGCTTTGAGTGAGAAACATTGTTTCCCACCATTACTTTCTTACCAGTTATTTGACAAACTCTTGACATTGTCTTATTTTTTTAATCAGAACCTCACATTTTTCAAACAGATCGCAAAATAAGCACATTTTCTTCAAACGATCAAATAGTTTTTGAAGTTTTTTTGATAATTTTCAACATTGCATTGTTCAAAAATAATAAGTCCCCAAATTGTATCCGTTTAGAACAAAAAAAATTACATTCGTTTAAACCCTTTGACCTATACAATGCTCTTTAATTCAATCACCTATTTTTTCTTTATCATCATTGTCTTTGCATTGTATTGGTTGCTACTCCGGAAGAATTTTAAGTGGCAAAATCTATTTCTTTTTATTGCGAGTTACTGCTTTTATGGGTGGTGGGACGTTCGGTTTTTAGCGCTCATTTTTATTAGCTCGTCGGTCGATTTTTTTCTGGGAAGAGCCATTTTTAAAGAACCAGTCAGGAAGAAAAAGCAGTATTTACTTGGATTATGTATATTTATTAATCTGGGAATGCTCGCCTTTTTTAAATATTACAACTTTTTCACGGCCAGTTTCTCGAACATGATTGAGCAATTTGGGTTTCATTCGAACCTTCATACACTTCAGATCATCTTACCTGTTGGAATCAGCTTTTATACCTTTCAGTCGCTAAGTTACTCCATTGATATTTATCGTGAAAAACTTAAGCCTACAAACAGCTTTATTCCGTTTATGACTTTCGTATCTTTCTTTCCCCAACTGGTGGCAGGTCCTATCGAAAGAGCCTCTGATTTGTTGCCACAGTTTTTGAAA
>JBBQXI010000375.1:0-4008 GCA_038209805.1 Bacteroidales bacterium
AAAGGTGGCATAAAGCAACGATTTGCCGAGCTTCGCAAAATGGGTATCAGAACTGTTATGATTACGGGCGACAACTCATTGACCGCAGCAGCCATTGCTGCCGAAGCCGGAGTTGACGACTTTATGGCGGAAGCAACACCCGAAGATAAACTGCGTCGTATTCGTGAAGAACAGGCAAAAGGTCATTTGGTAGGAATGATTGGCGATGGCACCAACGATGCCCCTGCGCTTGCGCAAGCCGATATTGGCATTGCTATGAACTCTGGAACACAAGCTGCCCGTGAAGCGGGAAATATGGTTGACCTCGACAGTAATCCAACAAAATTAATTGAAGTGGTGGAAGTAGGTAAACAGTTACTTATGACCCGTGGCTCGCTAACTACTTTTAGCATTGCCAATGATGTGGCAAAATACTTCGCCATTATTCCTGCAATTTCCATTTCGTTGTATTCCGGAAAATCTGGCGTTGGCCCTCTTTCTGCTTTAAATATTATGAATCTGGGTTCGCCACAAAGTGCAATTCTGAGTGCCGTAATATTTAATGCCATTATCATCATTCTGTTGGTTCCGCTGGCATTGAAGGGCGTTCGTTACCGACCCGTTTCTGCAAATGTGGCATTAACCCGAAACCTATTAATCTTCGGATTAGGCGGACTTATTTCCCCGTTTATTGGAATTAAAATTATCGACCTTTTAATTAATTTATGAAATGGAACATTTAATAATTGATTTAAAAGAAACCCTGGTTATCAGGAAAAAGAATGAACTAATCCGAATAAAAGAATTCGAAATGGAAACAGACAAAGATTTGCTTCTTATTTCTTCAGGAAAGGTCTTTGAACTTGATTCCTTGATAAAAGCGCTGGATGAAATGATTAACTACTATAACAAAACAAAAAGTTTACAAAAATGAAAACCTTCATAGTTGCACTTAAAATATTCCTGTTTTTTACCGTTTTAACGGGGATTGTTTATCCGCTTTTAATCACTGGAATTGCACAAGTTGCATTCCCAGCAAAAGCAAACGGAAGTCTGATAATTAAAGATAATAAAACGCTTGGAAGTGAACTAATCGGTCAGCAATTCGATTCAATAATCTATTTTACATCCCGACCTTCTGCAATTTTGTATAATCCTTTGCCTTCTGGTGGTTCAAATTACGGTTTAACCAATACAAAACTGAAAGAATTGGTAACGCAACGCAAACAACAATTTATAGCGTTTAATAATCTGGATAGCACGACAGTTGTTCCTTCCGAGATGCTTTTTGCATCAGCAAGTGGCTTAGACCCCCATATTTCTGCTGAAGCTGCTTTTA
Organism: Bacteroidales bacterium; assembly: GCA_038209805.1. Taxonomy (GTDB): domain Bacteria; phylum Bacteroidota; class Bacteroidia; order Bacteroidales; family Prolixibacteraceae; genus Aquipluma. Next base: position 1,319 of record JBBQXI010000375.1, read on the forward strand.
AGCAAGTTAATAGGATTGCTAAAGCTCGTAATTTCGATCCGAAGCAGATGCAAGAACTTATAGAATGTATTTCAAAGCATACCGAAGCACCACAGTTTTTAATATTAGGCGAAGAAAGAGTTAATGTATTATTGCTTAATTTAGATGTTGATAAAATACGATGAACAATCTCGACGATAGCCGCCCAAATCCGGATGAAATACTGGCTTCTTTGCAAAGCGAAGAAGAAAAAAGCAAAAGAGGTAAACTGAAAATATTTTTTGGTATGTGTGCCGGAGTAGGTAAAACCTACACCATGCTGCAAACCGCCCATGCCGAAATGCTTAAAGGCAGTGAAATTGTTATTGGCTACATTGAGACTCACAACCGCAAGGAAACCGCTGATTTAGTAGATGGTTTTGAACTGATACCCCGAAAAACTTATCAATACAAATCTACTCCTGTTCAGGAAATGGATTTGGACGCAATTATTGCCCGAAAACCTCAAATTGTTTTAGTGGATGAATTGGCACACACCAATGCGCCAGGAAGTCGCCACACGAAAAGATATCAGGATGTTCAGGAAATTCTTGATAACGGGATCAATGTTTACACGACACTAAATGTTCAACATCTCGAAAGTCGTTCAGAAACTGTTGCACAAATAACGGGTATATTGGTTCGTGAAACCGTACCCGATGAGATTTTTGAGAATGCTGATGAAGTTGAACTAATTGACCTTACAATTGAAGAATTGCTTCAGCGACTTTCTGAGGGTAAAGTATATACCCCGGAACGCTCCAGTGAAGCAGTTGAAAACTTCTTCAGAAAAGGGAATATTACCGCTTTGCGAGAAATGGCTTTACGGATAGTCGCAGACCGTGTTGACAAACAATTGCACGATTACATGCAACACAAGCGAATTAGGGGGCCTTGGAAATCGGGATTGCATCTTTTAGTTGCCATTGATTATCGGCCACAATCAACGCGGTTATTGCGTTGGGCAAAAAACTTGTCCTATTCAATGGGCTCAAACATTCAGGCGGTTTACATTGAAACGGTTCATCAGTTATCATTTAAGGAAAATGAACAACTTGACAAAAACATTAAACTCGCCAAACAGCTTGGTATTAAATTTAGGATAATTACAAATATTGACGTTGTTAAAGCACTGGTCGATTTTGCCGATAAAGAAAACGTAACCCATATCGTTATTGGGAAACCACGTGTTAGAAACATGCTGACAATGTTCAAATGGAGTCGCTTCGTAAATCGATTGTTAAGGTATAGTGGCAACGTTGACGTGTATATTCTTGGTTCCGATAGTCAGGTAAAAGACAATTATAAAGAGAAATTCTCTATTCCTTCGTTTACGTCCAATCTGAAACAATACCTAATTATTTCACTATTTGTTGGGTTCGTATCGCTTGCATGTTATTTTGTAAAAGATTTTGTAGGCTATCAGGTGGTATCATTTATTCTTTTGTTTTTGGTTTCAATACTTGCCCTATTCTATGGTACGGGTCCGATTCTCCTTGCTGCAACTTTGTCGGCGCTCATTTGGGATTTTCTTTTTATCCAGCCTCAATTTACCCTACATGTTGGAGAACCAGAAGATATGCTTATGCTTATTATGTTTTTCATCATTGCCTTACTCAATGGAATTTTAACATCAAGGGTTCGTCGTCAGGAGAAAAAAATCAGGATAAGAGAAGAACGAACCCATGCTCTTTATCAGTTAACAAGGGAATTAAATATGGCCTCTGGTATCGAAGAGGTTTCTAAAATAACGTTTCGATATATTCAGAAATATTTCGGATTAAACTCTGTTATCTTTCTAAAAAATGAAAATAATCAACTCGAAAGTCAAACCAGACAGGATTCAAATGTGCAATTTTCTGAAAATGAAATAAGCACCATGCATTGGGTTTTTAAACACTCATCAAAAGCAGGAAAACATACCGAAACCTTACCTTCCTCTGATTTTACATTTTACCCACTAACCGGAAATGCTGACAATATGGGGGTTGTGGTTGTCAAACACATCAATGTATTCACCCAAGGCGAAAACGAATTTTGGGAAGCTTTCCTTTCACAAATTTCGGGGAAATATGAAAGGGAATATTTAAGAAACAGTTCCAAAAAGGCATTTATTCTGAATGAATCAGATAAACTCTACAAAACTCTTTTTAATTCCATTTCTCATGAGTTGCGTATTCCGGTTGCAACGATATTGGGTGCATCCGATACGCTGATAAGTCAGAGCTACCCTGAAGAAACCAAAGTTAAATTATATACTGAAATCAATACCGCTTCTATTCGGCTAAACCGACTGATCGAAAATCTGCTAAATATGTCACGGCTCGAATCGGGTCGAATAACACTTCGCAGTGACTGGTGCGATGTTCACGATTTGGCAAATAAAGTAACCGATAATTTGAAACAAGAGTTGTTGCCGTTCAAATTATTTACCGTAATTCCTGTTGACATGCCTTTTGTGAGCATTGATTTTGGTCTGATGGAACAAGTATTACACAATCTCATTCTCAATGCAACTCAACATTCCCCCGCTGGAAGCAGTGTTAGGATCAAATTTTTTTACGACAATGGGGTTTTGACCATTCAGGTAATGGACAGGGGCGCTGGTTTTCCTGAATCAGAATTATCTTCGGTTTTCAACAAGTTTTATCGTGGAAAAGATGCCGTTGCAG
>JBBQXI010000376.1:0-3998 GCA_038209805.1 Bacteroidales bacterium
GTTTCAAAGAATTGTTCTCCTGACGAAGTTCTTGATTGATCTTCTTCAGGGTTTCAACCTCATTGATCAGCTTATAAATAACACTGTAAAGCTCTTTTATCTGTTGCCCGTGATCCATCTCCCTTATTTTTTGTACAAAAAAAAAGGATCAGGCATTACAAACTAATAAATCGACAAAAAGTTATTAACACACTGAAATGCAAAATATTAAAACGACCGTAAAATTATTTTTATACTCGCGAGAGTTGCGTATTCGTCTTCGGAATGGATAAAAATACCCGTCCATGAAAATCTCATGGACTTCCAGTTTTCAAACGAGAAAAGTTATCAACAGAAAATCGGAGGCAATATCGATTTTAATATTGCATGTCGAAAAATGAACACTGAATATTCACAAAACAATAAATTCAGCAAAATAAATTAAGACTATTTCATCTCTTATTATAAACAAACTGATTTACCGTGTGTTACTAATCTTGATAGGTTTAACATTTACTCCAAATTAACAGCCAATGAAAACAAATTCTACCTTCAAAACTCGCAGTTGTTTTGCCTTGATTTTTATTCTGGCTTTATCACTGAATCTGAAAGGACAGACAACTCACAATGTATCTGTAACCAACAATGTTTTTACTCCATCGCAATTAACAATTACAGCAGGAGATAAAGTTGTTTGGAAAAATGATGAAGGATCACACAATGTAAATGGAAAACAATCGACATTTCCTAACAATCCTGCATCCTTTGGGAACGATGTGGGTGCTGCTTGGGTATATGAATATGTTTTCAACACAGCAGGCACATACAATTATCAGTGCGACCCACATGCAGCGATGGGAATGATTGGGAAGGTTATTGTGAATCCAAAATCAGCCACGGAACCATTTACGCTCACTGTTAATTTTACCGGAATGACTCCGCACATTGGAGAAAATCTTTGGCTTGCTGTAGTTGATCAGTCAACCAAGGTAGAAATCGGCCGGGTTAAAAAAAATGTGACCGCAGCTGCATTTGCCATTGATCTAGCAGGAATTGAATCGGGCAAATCCTACAATGTTGATTTTTTCGCCGACCACAACAAAAACGGTGTTTATGATGGAACTCCTACGGATCATGCCTGGAGGATGCCTTTAACTAATGTAACTGGCAATTCGGTATTGAATTTTGTGCACAATACCACATTTACCGATATTGCATGGAAGAACAAACTGACTGTTCACTTTACTGGAATGACTCCCCATTTAGGCGAAAAACTGACACTTTATCTAAAACAGACCGACAATGAACTCTATCGCGACACTGTTATTATTCCGCAAGTTGCCGGAGCTACTTTTGACATAAATTCATTTAAAATCAAGCCAGGAATTTCGTATAACATCGATTTCTGGGCTGACCATAATAAGAATGGAACTTATGATGCACCTCCGACCGACCATGCATGGAGACTTCCTTTGACTAATGTAAAGGGCGATTCGATCATAAATTTCGTCCATAACACAACCTTTACCAACATCTTCTTCGTAACCTCAAACAAGAATTTTGCTAATAATACTCAACTGATTCAATTGTATCCTAATCCGGCAAGCCTGTACTTGCAAATTTTGATTCCCGCAGACTATGCAGCAATTCGTGTGATGAAGGTTTATTCTATAACCGGGTCATTTATTGACGAAAAGGCATTGTATGGAAACGAAGAATCGTTTCGATATGACATTAGCCAATTTAAAAATGGTATCTATCTGATGGAAATAACCTCAGGAAATCAAAGAAATGTTTTGAAGTTTACAAAGCAATAAATCTATTCCTTTCCCCTTGCATCAAAAAGTCCTTCCCTATCTGTTTAGAGAAGGACTTTCGTTTTTTTAGACTCAATTGACCTAAAGTCTCGCCCTTTTTTTTCATCCTTTGCATCCTGCCAAACGTCATGTCTTTGGTACTTATTTTTTTGGTATTTTGGAACTTCTTAATAATGGTACACTCTCAATTATTGAAAATTCGAAATTAGCACATTAGTTCCAAAACCAAATTACTATTACACATATGATTAAAAACACTATTTTTATTTTAGCCTGTGTTATTATGACTACAGCTTGTCAGCCAACCCAGAAGAAACAAAGTACACCAACACCTTCAGGAATTACTGAAGCCACCATTGCCGATGCAGTTAAAGAAATTAGCAACAAAATGGAGGGGAATAAATCTGATCTGATCGAAAAAGGTGTTAGCCATGCAGCATCGCTTTGGCGCGACAATGACGGAACTGGTGAGGATTTCGTTAAATTCTGCAGCGAAAACTACCTGGCAGACCCAGCTCAAAAGGAAGCTTCATTTTATCGGTTCGCTGAATACATGGAATCGCTGAACGGACATTTCAACAAATTAAGTTTGGATATGCAGGAGAATGTTCAACTTATGAAAGGAGAAGTACTGCCTATCGACGCACAATTTGCAGCTTACAACCCGGGCGCCCACATGATAAATGATTTTTACGACAACAAAATAGCTTTTATTGTGGCTCTTAATTTTCCGTATTATGCGACCGAAGAAAAAAATACCTCAGGAGCAAACTGGACTCCGCTACAATGGGGTTATGCTCGTTTAGGAGATGTATTCAGCTCTCGCGTACCTTCTGAATTGATTCAGCAAGCCTCGAAGGTTGCTGCTGAAGGTGATGCTTACATCGCCGATTACAATATATACATGGGCAACATTCTGAATGACGACAACCAAAAGCTTTTCCCTGAAAACATGGTTTTATTGAGCCATTGGAACCTTCGCGACGAAATTAAAGCCAACTACGCCAACAAGGAAGTTGGCTTAAAAAAACAGGCTTTAATCTACCAGATCATGCAGCGAATTGTCGATCAGTCAATCCCCAAAATGGTAATCAACTCCGCGAAACAAGATTGGAATCCTGCAACCAACGAAGTATTTGTTTCAGGAACAAAGACCGAAGCTGAATCTGAAATCGATGGCCGCTACCAACAGATTCTGAATAATTTTCATGTTTATCAGGCATTCGACAAGTATGAACCGGCCATGCCAACAGCCATTCAACGAGCCTTTTCTGTTGGTATGCAGATTCCACAACCCGAAGTTCAGAAACTATTCAACGAATTTTTAAGTTCAACTCAGGTGAAGGAAGTTGCTGAGATCATTAAGAAACGGCTCGGGAGAGACTTATCTCCGTGGGACATTTGGTACGATGGGTTTAAGGCAAGAAGTTCAATCAACGAAGAAAGCCTGAATGCAATCACTGAAAAAAAGTATCCAAATGCAAAAGCTTTGGAGGCTGATTTAGGCAACATCCTTATCAAACTGGGCTTCACCAAAGAAAAAGCAGACTTTATTGCATCACGAGTTTCTGTAGATCCGGCACGCGGTTCGGGCCATGCCTGGGGTGCATCAATGAAAGTAGAAAAAGCTCATCTACGCACCCGAATTCCAGCAACTGGTATGAACTATAAAGGTTATAATATAGCCGTTCACGAGTTTGGGCACAACGTGGAGCAAACCATCTCTTTGAATGACGTGCCAAATTACATGATCAATGGAGTTCCTAACACCGCATTCACAGAAGCACTCGCCTTTGTTTTTCAGGAGCGGGACCTGTTTCTATTAAATATGAAAAATACCGATCCAGAAAAAGAATACCTGAAGACACTTGATATTTTCTGGTCGGTTTACGAAATCATGGGAGTATCAATGGTTGATATGAAAATGTGGCAATGGCTATATGACAATCCCAATAGTACAGCATCTGACCTGAGAGATGCCGTAATTCAAATTAGTAAAGACGTTTGGAATACATATTACGCAACAGTTTTTGGAATGAAAGACCAAACTATCCTGGGAATATATTCACACATGATCAATTCGCCAATGTATCTACCCAATTATGCATTTGGTCACCTCATACATTTCCAACTTGAAGAACATTTTAAAACGCACGAGTTTGCACCTGAGGTACTGCGCATATTTGCATTAGGTCAACTTAC
>JBBQXI010000377.1:0-3995 GCA_038209805.1 Bacteroidales bacterium
GTTAATCAGATGTTTATATCATGTTTTTCATTAATATATAAAATCCCCAAATGTGACGAAGAACCAGCTTAGTCCGGATTATCCAATAGCGTGTGATCCGGATCAACTAATACATGGTTTGTACTCCACGAAGAGTAGAAGACCAGTTGATCCGGGCGGATTAAATTAAGCCAAATTAAAAACCCAGAAATTGCAGTTTTTTCAACTCACAATTTCCGGGTTTTCGATTCAGCCCGGGCGCGATTTCGAGTCGTAGCCAGACTTGCCTAAATTTTCGAACGGGTGGGTTAGTATTCGTATCGTCCAATTACGTACTATTGATAGCTAATGTCTTCAACTTCCGTGAGAATTTTAGTTGAGCTGATACTAATTTTTCTGACATCGATGGGATTTTATTAGAACTGGGATAAATCCTCACCCCGTATTTTAAGTTCCATCTTTCTGGACGATTCACTATTCTTATCTCTAATAGTCCTACGTAATTTAAGTTCGCAAGAATTAATTGAACTCCCTTCATTTTCTAAAAATTCTAATTGTATTTCCCGTCCTAACTTCATGTTTGTTTCTGAGATTTGATGTTCTAATATTTTCAATCTAACTGATTCTGACCAATTTCGTGAGGCACGGATTCCGACAAATACCTTTATTAATGCATCATTTATATTCAGGTAATGATCTTCACTGTTTTCTCTTTCATATACTATCCTATATTCATTCTCAGTTCGCCAATCTATAACTTTTGTGAAATTATTAATCAATTCCCATTCTTTGACATGTTCAGAAATAGACCGCTCAATAAATTCCATATCACTTTCACCATTTTTTTGAGATCCTAATATTATCTTACTTTCTGGATTTGGAATACGATATCTGACGGATTTCTTAATTAAGGATTTTTTTGAATACTTCCCAAAATCTAGCTTGCTGGCATCAATTTCCAAACAAACACCATTGTGGTTTTCACCATAATGAGCCCACATTGTAGGCAATTTAAATCCAGGCTTATTGTTTTTACTTTTAGAAAAACAGATAAACATATATTTGTTCATCTTTCTTTGGTATGCTTCTATGATCTCCTCCCGATAATGCCATGAAAATTCACTGAGATCAATTTGGAACAATCGTGAAAACTCGATCGGATCATTTGAACTTGAAAATGGGAAAAACTTCAATTGCATCTTCGGTAAAATGTCATAAATAAAGGTGTCAAATTTGGTGTAATGATATAGTTTCATCTGTTTTCTTTTGGTGTTTTATTTCCCTTCTTCATTCATCAATCGTTTTGCTTCCTTAATATCAATTTTAGCACGGGTGCCGTGCTTTTCAAGAAGGTATAGCAGATTCGCACCATTTAATAGGGTAATAGGTTTTCCTTTTGCAAATTCGTAAGAATCGGAGCCATAATCGGATGTGGTGACCAATATTCCTTTGTTCGCTCCCTCATTCATCAAAGTTCCAAACAAGTCACGAACTGCTGAAACACCAACTGTATTCGTGTATCGTTTGGCCTGGATAACTATTTTGCCACCTCGGATTGGGTCAGGATCAAAAGCGATAGCATCCACACCGCCGTCCCGGCTGGCTTGGGTAACTTTAACTTCTCCGCCATTGCTGCTAAATTCTTTTTCAAATAGCTCTCGAATCAAATGCTCAAAATCTTCCCATGCCATGGCTGCCAGATTTGTTGAATCATCGAAATCAACCGAATGAGAATCAACAAATCGCTTGTCTCTTTTTTGGGTTTGCAAAATGGGTTGAATTGATGACAACCCGCTTAGATCACTACTGCCAACCCCCTTAAAACTTTTAAAACAAGCTTTAGGATCAACATTTGCCAGATTTATTTTACCGAAATCTTCCTTATTAACTTGTATTGAAACGATGCAGGTTACTTCCTCATTTCCGGTGGCTTTGTTAATTGCCCTAACCCAACCATTAAAGGAGATGGCTTCAAAGTCATCTGTCGAATCTGTCGAAAATAATTCATGAATTAAGCGCAATGTAATTTTGTATATCGTATCATCGTAGAGTTTACGGAGTTGAATCTCCGAAATATAAGTTTCCCTGACTTCAGCATTTGTTGAAATGTATTTTATCTCCTTTAATGTAGGCAAATCGATGGGAGCAGGAAGCCGATATTCCACCAGAAGCAGCCGATTATCCGGATTATATTCTGTGATTATCTCTTTCTCGAAGGTAAATGGATAAGGGGATTTTTTTAAAACCAGTTCGCCAACTTTAGCAATTGCCATGTAATCGTGCAATAAATATTGGCTCTTCAAATCATTCACCGACTGATTGTGATTATTCTGGTTGACAAAAAACGCTTCCTTTCGTTTTATCCATTGTTGTTCAAGCTGATAAATTTCTTTTTCCATTTAACGTCTTTTAGTAGGTGAATATCTCCAAACAAATAGGGCAATAACAACTAGAAATACGAGTAATACTTTTAGAAAATTCACTACTTGTTCAAAGAAAATTATGAATAAAGCAATTAGTGCAATGATAATTAAGGATATCGCTATCCATAAAATTATTGCATAGCTTTTTTTTGTAGGAGATTTGATATTGCTATTATTTGGGATTTTGTTTTTATCTTCTATTATATGAGCTGAAGTCTCATTTAATGGCACAATTTCCGAAAGTATTCTTTTTTCTTTTTCTATATCATCAAGTAATGCAAGAGCGTCTTCTTCAATATTCTTTGATGTTAAAAGTACTTCTAAAATTTTCTCGTTACTCGGGAGATATGTTGTATTTATTGTATTTCTATAACAATTCACAATGTCATCTTTTCTAACAATATATCCTGAATCAACAAGAAATTGAACAAATTCAATGGTTCTGGTTTTGAAAATTCCAAGCAATGAAAAGGAAAGCTTAGGAAATTCTCCATGACTATTCTGATTCACATCAAAAAGGCCGAGTTTAAAAGCTTGTTTTATTTCTGCTAAAGTACCAAGAATGAAAAAATTCGCAAAGGAACCATACTTACCATGAGTGAATTCAAGAAGTCGTTTAAGTTTATCTTCTTGTTCCAAAGTTGTTTTTATTTCTTCTGCTCTCTTTTGTATTATCGTTTTCGCCAATTCTACTGCTTTTTCATCAATATTTTTAGCAGAAATTAGCAAATCAAGAAACACTACAGTATTAAATTCGGATCTACACTTAATGCAGTACTCGACATCTGATTGAGTAATCTTTATCCCTGAAGTTATTAAGAACGTTATAAATTTTAAGTTTCTTCCCCTTACAATCAATTGTGTCAAAGTAGGGCTAACCGTTGGTTCATTAATATCTAAACCATCAGCAATTAATTTCTGAACTCCTTCAATGTCGTTGGGTCCATAATGCCAGATTTTTCTAAATTCCTCTATTCGTTGTGCCTGTAATTTTTTTTGATGTTCTTCTGCTTCCCTAATGGGTTTCTGCTTCAATTCAGCTTTTATCATTTCAATAGCCTCTTTTTCAATATTTCGTGCAGAGATGAGGCTGTTTAAAAAATTTACGGAACTAAAAGTTGATGTGCTTTTAAGGCAATAGCTAATATCACTTGCCTTTATATTCATTCCTGCAACTATCAAATATTGGATAAATTGAACACCTCGTCCTCTACCAATTAGAGTTGCCAAATCATAAGTTATACCAATATTTTCCTGAGTAACATCGACCCCATAATCAATAAGTTTTTGGACTTTATCTATATCGTCCGGTCCGTAATAACAAATATTTCTAAATTCCTCAATTCTTTGAATTTGTAATTTTTTTTGATACTCTTCTGCTTTGTTTTTTAGAAATGCTTTTACTGTTTCAACAGCTTTTTCATCAATATTTTTAGCGGTGATCAATAATTCAAAAAACATCTTGCTATTAAATTCAGGTTTAACCTGACAGTAAAAAACATCGGATTGAGTGACCTTTACTAATGTTTCGCACTTGGTTAAAGTGCTGTAAAAGTTGTATTTAGGAAAAATAAAGTAGCATGGAAATTTTGT
>JBBQXI010000378.1:0-3967 GCA_038209805.1 Bacteroidales bacterium
TATTGATAATTACCCAAGCACTTTGGAAAGCGGCTTTTATGCCGAATTGGCAAATTATCTGGAAAATGTTCTGAACACGACACCACCGCAGAACCAATATTACAGCGAGAAAGAGGAACTCTATCATTACTTCAGTAAAAAAATGAATCGCCCGGTGAGGGTTTGCGGGATGGTAAAAAATCAGGGAGAGCCAGGTGGTGGTCCTTTCTTTGCGCTTAACAGCGACGGATCAATGTCACTCCAGATTGTGGAAAGTTCTCAGATTGATTTCAGTGATCCGGAACAAGCTGCGCTTGCACAAAAGGCGACGCATTTTAATCCGGTTGATTTAGTTTGTGGCATCAAAAATTACGAAGGGAAAAAGTACAATCTTTTGGAATTCAGCGATCCAAAAACCGGATTAATTACAACAAAGTCGAGTGACGGAAAAGAATTGAAGGCGCAGGAACTTCCCGGACTGTGGAACGGATCGATGTCAGATTGGAATACGCTTTTTGTTGAAGTTCCGATTGAAACATTCAATCCTGTAAAAACAGTTAATGATCTGTTAAGAAAAGAGCATCAGGCAAAATGACTCTGTTTCGAAAAGTATTCTTAAATTTGCAAACTTTAATGAGAATATATGAACGAGGACGCCAGAGATAACTTTGAAGAAGATGATTTTCAGGAGGCGGTAGCACGTTTCAAAAAAATGGTTAAAAGTGATACTTCTGAATACTTTGATGTATTTGAAGTTGAGGGAATTATTGACCATTTTTTAGAAGAAGGGAAAATTAAACTAGCAAAAAAAGCTGTAGAGGCCGGACTCAGGCTTCATCCAACTTCTATCTCAATAAAAATCCGTCAGGCACAGGTACTTATGAACGAAGGCAAACTAGAAGAATGCCTTGAATTAATAAGTATGGCCGAGAAAATCGAGTCCAATAATCCGGAGCTTTTCTTAACTAAGGGGGGTGCTTTAAATTTGTTAGGCGATGTCGAAAAAGCTGTTGAAGCTTTTGACGAGGCTCTCACCATGCCTATTGACGAACCCGACGAAACTCTTTACAATATAGGTATCTCATTTGGCCAGGCAGGAGAAACACATTTGGCCATTAAATACCTCGAAAAAGCCCACGAGGCCAATCCGGAAAACGAAATTGTATTGTACGAATTAGGATATTACAGTGATAAGGATTCGCAATTTGAAGAAAGCATCGCCTACTATGACAAATATCTGAACATCGATCCGTTTAATCATTCGGTTTGGTATAACATTGGAATCACCTACAATCGGATGGGAATGTTCGAGAAAGCAATTGAAGCTTACGACTATTCACTTGTCCTGAATGAAGATTTTCTTCATGCACATTTCAACAAAGCCAATGCACTTGCCAACAATAACCAGTTTGAAGAGGCGATTGAATGCTATCTGGAATATATACAACTTGATCAGGATAACGATGATGCCTACTGTTATTTAGCGGAATGCTATTTGAATACCGACAGGTACAGCGAAGCACTCATTTACTATCAGAATGCCATCCGTTTGAATGATTCCAATTCGAGCGCCTGGTATGGTTCCGGACTAATCATGTGGTCGGAAGGCGAACTGCCCGAAGCTCAGGTCTGCTTAAAAAAGGCGATTAGCCTTGAAGAGGATAATGCTGATTTCTGGTCGATGGCCGCTAAAATTCACGCCGAACTCAATGAAAACGAAGAGGCCATCGAATCTTTTGAGATGGCAACCTCGCTTGAACCTGAAAATATTGAAAATTGGCTCTCCTACTCAGAAATGTTTTACGATTTGGATGATACTGACAGAGCCATCGAAGTTCTAAAAACTGCTAATAAATTCAACAAATCGAACGCCTTTTTAAATTACCGGTTAACGGCTTATTTGCTTGACAAGAATGAAGAATTGGAAGCGGTCTGCCATTTTGAAAAAGCATTGAAAATTGACTACAGTAAGCAAAACGAATTGTTCGAGTTTTATCCTGAAGCGTCAAAAATTGAATCGATCAAAAAACTGATTTCACAATACCAAACAACGAAACTATAAAATAATGAATTTTCGATTGCCACACATGCCTGAGCGACCAGCACAACCTCGCAACAGCGGAGTTACCATGGTTATGGACAAAGGATTGAGTTTGCGCGAAGCAGAGGATTTATGCGATATTTCAGCACCATACTGCGACCTGATTAAATTAGGCTTTGGAACCTCTATCATTACCAACCGGTTGCTTGATAAAATCAAACTTTACAAATCAGCCGGATTGAAACCCTATTTCGGAGGCACGCTGTTCGAAGCATTTGCCGTTCGCAATATGCTTGATGAATACCGTCGTTTTCTGGACGAATACGAAATGGAAATGGTCGAAGTATCTGACGGAGTTATGGAACTAAATCACGAGCTAAAGTGCAAACACATTACCGATTTCAGTAAAAATTACACCGTTTTGTCTGAAGTTGGAACAAAGCTAAAAGGTAAGGAAATTTCGAATGAGAAATGGATTTCGTACATGCAAACCGAATTGCAGGCAGGAGCATGGAAAGTAATTGCTGAAGCCCGCGAAAGTGGAAACATGGGAATTTACAACGACGATGGCTCTGCCAACTTTGAGTTAATCTTAGGAATAAAAAAAGCTGTCGATCCGGATGTCATTCTTTGGGAAGCACCACTTAAAAATCAACAGGTTTGGTTTATCAAACTTCTTGGCCCCAACGTAAATTTGGGAAATATCGCAACCAACGAAATCATTCCGCTTGAAACGCTCCGGCTTGGCCTTCGTGGCGATACACTGCTCACCTTTTTACCGTGCATACATAACTGGGATATATAGAAAAAGGGTGGTCAGCGATGTCCACCTTTTTTCATCAACAAAAATTCGTAAAGATTATGAAACCAACACTTTTATTAATCGATATTCAGAACGATTATTTCTCAGGAGGAAAAATGGAACTCGTCAAAATGGACGAAGCCACCAAAAATGCCCAAAAGCTCCTCTCCCATTTCAGGAAGAATAAATTACCAATTGTTTTCATTCAACATTTGGCGACCAAGCCAAACGCAAGCTTTTTTATACCCGATACTGCCGGAGCCGAAATACACAATTCTATTCGACCTCTTGATAATGAAACCGTAATTATCAAGAATTTTCCAAACAGTTTTAGGAATACCAATTTACAAGAGCATTTGCAGTCGTTAAATTCGGACAGCTTAGTAATTTGTGGGGCAATGAGCCACATGTGTATCGACACGACCACGAGGGCTGCAACCGATCTGGGTTACTCGTGCACACTCATTTCCGATGCCTGTGCAACACGCGATCTGGTATTTAACGACCAGAAAGTAAAAGCTGCCGATGTGCAAATTGCTTATATGGCTGCACTAAACGGTACTTTTGCTCAAGTTATTTCTACCAACCAATTTCTGGAGTCAAACATAAAATAAGCAAAAAGGCAACAAAAAACCCGCCGGGTAAGGTGTGAGGTAATTTTCCGGCGGGGGTTAATAAAAAATTGATATCAATTATAAAAATTCAGCCTGACTTAAGTACTTAAAGCTCATTTCGATACTTTCATAAGCGTCAATATCCTTGAAGCTATCTTGCTCAACAAAGAAATATTTCATTCCCGCGATTTTCTTTTCAGCAAAAATACCAGAAAAATCAATTCGACCCGAACCGACAGGTGCAAAAAACATATCATCTGTTTTTGTCATGTCTTTCACATGCCACAATTGGAATCTACCCGGATATTTTTTAAAATAATCAACAGGATTGTAACCACCTTTAGTAACCCAATACAAGTCCATTTCAAAAGTTACCAGCGATGGATCGGTTTGCGAGACCAATAAATCATACGGAATCTGATCTTCCATCTTTTCGAATTCAAAAGCATGGTTGTGATATCCGAACTGAATGCCATTTTTCTTGGCAATTTCGCCCATTTTATTGAATTTCTCGGCTGTAGCCTTCCATCC
>JBBQXI010000379.1:0-3936 GCA_038209805.1 Bacteroidales bacterium
AGCAATTATAGGGCCTTTTGAACTCCTGATTCTACTGCAAAACAAAATGGCATTATACACTTTCCCATTTTGCCTCGTTTATTAAATAAATTGATTAGTTTTAAATTTTCACTTTAACCCGAATGAAGGTCAGAAATCAAAAGGACAGAGAACAAACAAGCTATTTTTCAAATTGAATTCATGAAAAGAATTATAATTCTCACAACTATACTTTTTTTAGTCGCCGCACATGCGAATGCTCAATATTATCAGACCGGACAAGACCCTTCGTCGATTAAATGGAAGCAGATTAATACCAGTAATTTTCAGGTAATTTATCCGGAAGAGTTTGAAATACAAGCACAACGAGTTTCATTCGTACTCGAAAAGGTTTACGAATACGGATCCAAAACATTGGAATTCCGTCCACACAAAATTTCAGTGATTTTGCACACCAGAACGGTGAATTCGAACGGTCTAGTGGCTTGGGCTCCTAAAAGAATTGAACTTTTCACAACACCAAATCAGCAAATTTATGCACAGGATTGGCTTGAACAACTTGCAACGCACGAATTCAGACATCTGGTTCAGATGGATAAAATTCAGAGTGAACTACCCATATTAGTGAAAGCCATTTTGGGAGAACAAGCTACTGCCATTGTTGTTGGTGCTTACCTGCCATTCTGGTTTTTAGAAGGAGATGCAGTTGTTACCGAAACTGCTTTGTCAAACACTGGCCGCGGACGAATGGCTTCTTTTAGCATGGAATACCGCGCCCAACTAATTGAAAAAGGAAAATATTCGTTCGATAAAGCATATTTGGGTTCACACAAAGATTTTGTAACAGACCACTACAAATTAGGATATTGGATGGTTGGCAAAAGCCGTGAACAATTTGGGCCAAGCATTTGGTCAGATGCACTACAACGAATTGGCAAACAGCCATTCTCAATAACTCCATTAAATTCATCGTTAAAAGTATCGACAAAACATTCCAGCAAACAATTGTATTCCAGTATTTTCGACAAACTCACAGAAGAATGGAAACAAAACTTATTATCAAAGGCAATTGATTCTTTTTCAGTTGTTTCACCAAGCAAAAAAAAATATACTCAATATTTGTATCCTGAGGTTTATCACGATTCATTATTGTTTGCTTACCGCACTTCCATTAATGATATTGGAAGGTTTGTGCTAATCTACCCGGATAAAACTGAGCATGTCATTTATACGCCTGGGACAATTTTCGAAGAATCAGTTTCGATGACTGACAACCTGATTATTTGGGCTGAAAATAGAACTGATTTGCGTTGGACTCATTCCGACCGATCTGTTATTCAAGTATATAACATTGAGAGTAAAACCATTCACGAAATCAAGCCGAAGACCAAATTATTCAGTCCGGTAATATCTCCTGATTTAAAATCGTTTGCAGCAGTTGAGGTCGACCCTGAAAATAATTTTTTCCTTTCGGTCTTTGACCTGGGAACTGGAAAGTTAATTTCCAGGTATAAGACATCTGATAATCAATATTTTCTCACACCTTGCTGGGACGAGAAAGGGGAGAAGTTGTTCGTAGTTTGTTTGGCCTCAAAAGGAAAATATCTGGCTTCACTAGATTTGAAAACCCAACAACTTCAGGAATTGACAGACAAAACCTTTGCGAACCTGAAAAATCCGGTCTATTCAAAAGAGAGGATCATTTTTTCAGCCGATTTCTCCGGAATTGATAATCTGTATCCGTTAGACCTACAAAGTAAAAAAGTTACTTCGGTTGCATCTGTTCCATTTGGAGCTGATTATCCTTCTGTCAATAAAGCAGGCAATCAATTGGTTTTCAGCAATTACAATTCTGATGGATATCAACTGGCAAGCATTCAGCTTCAGGATAAAAATAGTAACAAAGAAATTAAGGATATTCAATTAGCAACTGATCATCTTGCTGAAAATCTGGCTTCTCAGGAAAAAGGAGTGCCTGACTTCTCAAATTCTGGTTCCGAAGTTTATCCAGCAAAGAAATATTCAAAACTTGGACATTTGTTTAATTTCCATAGTTGGGCTCCGGCATATATCGATGTCAATAGTTATGAAGTCAAACCTGGAGTTTCCTTGTTTTCACAGAATAAATTAGGAACGGCAGAAACCAGACTGGGTTACGATTACGATGTAACCAATCGTACCGGAAAGTATAAATTGGCATTTAACTATTTGGGATGGTTCCCTGAGATAACCACTGAAATCTCAGCAGGCAAAGAAGCTTCAAACTATTATCAGGTAACAAATACCGTGAATCAGAATCACCAGGTTATTCGGAGTGACACAACCATACAGCGTTTTAGCTGGAGAGAAATAACTGCCGATTTAAATGTGCGATTGCCACTTAACTTTTCGAGAGGTAAATATTATCGCATTTTATATCCTGAAATAAAATACTCCATGGTAAATACGTCGAAGCCAGATTCGGCTTTAAGAAACTTTTATCCAGGTAATTATCATGCATTGTCGTACCGAATTTACTTTTACAATTTATTGCATCAATCGCGCCAAAGCATTATGCCCAAATGGGGGCAACAGTTCGATATCATTTACAGACATACACCATTTGTTGGTTCCGATTTGGGTACGCTTTCAGGTATTCAGTCAGTCATCTATTTCCCCGGAATTTCAAAAAATGATGGATTCAAAATATATCAAGGATTTCAGAACAAGAGCTTTACAAGCAACAGCTATAATTTTGCAAATTTTGTTCGTGTTCCCCGTGGTTTTTATGGGTACCAAAATAATCAAATGTATTCGTTGGCAGCAGATTATAAATTTCCAATTCTCTATCCTGACATAAGTATAGGGAAATTGGCATACATCAAGCGGATAAAATCGTCGCTATTCTATGATTATGCATGGCTTTCGATGCCAACGAGAGATCAGAACGGAACGATTCATCCGAACAGTCTTGAAATGAAAATGAAATCTCTAGGAATAGAAATGACTTCTGATCTTCACGTATTACGATTTTTTGTTCCTATCGAATTTGGGTTCAGAACCGTTTATCGGCCCGACTTTCAGGATTTCCAATTTAACCTCTTGTTTTCGATTAATTTTAATGGTTTTTAGTCCTGAATAAGGTAAGCACAGTTATCTCAGGATTTATTTCAATACGACCAGAAAATCCGATTGTACCAAGTCCTCTGTTCACATAAAGATACTGGTAATCTGCTTTATATAGCCCGCCCCAATACTTCTGAACCATGTAAATCGGGCTAAATTCTATTCCAGCAATTCTTAATCCAAACTGTCCACCATGCGTATGTCCCGAAAGCGTTAAAGGAATATCTGTTTGAGGAAGCACAATCGCTTCCCAATGAGCCGGATCGTGTGTCATAAGAATTTTAAACGAATTCATTGGGACTCCTTTCATGGCAACATCCAAATTTGCATACTGAGGAAATGGTTTGTGTCCCCAGTTTTCTACCCCAATCAAAGCAATAGAGGTATCTTTCACAACAATCCTGTCCCATTGATTTAGAAGCAGTTTAAATCCTGCTTGAGTCAAACCACTTTCAATTTGATCTAGGTTTTTCCGCTTACTTATTGAATCTGGCCACTCATAATAGTCGCCATAATCATGATTACCCTGAATGGCATACTTTCCATATCGGGCAGAAAGCTGCTTTAGGTAAGGCTCAAAACCTTTCATTTCTTCTCCAAAATTGTTCACAATATCGCCGGTAAATAGCAATAAATCAGGTTGAATAGTTTCAATCTTCTTAATAGTCTTTTTTAAAACATCAGGATCATTTTTAAAACTACCTAAATGAATATCAGACAATTGAACAATTTTAAAACCGTCAAGCTGCTCTGGTAAATTATCGAAGTATAAGTTCTGCTTATTAATAATCACTTGATAGCGACCAATAAAAATTCCATATGAGAAAACTAAAAAAATACCTGAACCAATTA
>JBBQXI010000380.1:0-3922 GCA_038209805.1 Bacteroidales bacterium
GATGTTTATGCGAATATCAAAAGCAATAAATACAAATGTCAGACGGAAGAATTGAGAAGTATAAGTGAGCCGGAACCAGCCCGGAAATACAAAGCCAGTCACTTCGATTATGTCACGTTTTCAGGCACTTTTTCCAAACGAAACGATTCTGCATTAATCAAGCATTCCGGTCTGATTACGCTCGATTTCGACCATGTTTCAAATCTGCCAGAGCTTAAAGAAACATTGCTTCAGAATAAATATTTTGAAACGGAACTATTGTTTTTTTCACCATCTGGTGACGGCCTTAAATGGATTATTACCATCGACTTATCGGAATGTAATCATCAGGATTGGTTTAAGGCAATTGCTGCTTACATCAAAGCCACTTATCAATTGGACGTTGACAAATCCGGGAAAGACATTTCCCGGGCTTGTTTCCTGCCGCACGACCCGAAGGTTTACATCAACCCCAATTATTTGAAATGTCCTTTTTCACAAACAACAAATTCAAAAAGCCATGCAACCCAATAAATACAGCTTTATTTTACTCAAGGTGCTTTTAAAGCTTGCATCTTCTAGTTGGCCACTTTGGTGGCCTGTCCTCCCATTCCTCTTTTTCTATGCGGATATTCTGCTGAAATTTTCCCTGCTATGTATGATAATCTTTTAAAACCGGGGAAGATGAAAGAAAAATTTAATCCGCAAGATTGGCTGCATAAGGATACCCAAATGGACGCGGCAGGTCGTGTCCCAAATCCACCTACAAATGTACGGGCAGTCCCTTGTGGTTGCCCTAATCCCGGCGATGATCTTGAAACGATCATTTCCCGACTAGAAGCCGTTCAAACCGATATTACCGCCAATTATTCCGATTGGCGGGACATCGGTTTTGCCTTCGCTGATGAACTGGGTGAAGCTGGCCGGGATTATTACCACCGGATCAGCCGGTTTTATTCCGGCTATTCATCAACCGATTGCAACAAGCAATACGACAATTGCCTGAAAGCAAAAGGCCACGGCGTAACCCTGAAAACCTTTTTCCACCTCGCCAAACAAGCCGGGATCAATATAGGTTGTACGGACACGACATGTCGTGTCCAAAATACTCCTCATTCGCCCACCCTGACAGGTTGCCAAATACCTGACAGCGTTGCCGAAACGAACAACACAATCTTCAACACCCCACAATTGCCTCCTGAAATCTATTCAAACCTCCCGGAAATCCTCCGCGATAGTGCCGATCTGTTTCAGGATTCAGTTGAAAAGGATGTATTTCTGATTGGTGCAATTGCTGTTTTGAGCGGATGTCTGCCCAATATCCATGGCATTTATTTTGATGAACCTTGCACAGCCCATCTCTTTGCTTTCATTACCGCTCCTGCAGGTTCCGGAAAAGGAAAAATGAAATGGTCAAAATTCTTTGGTCAGGCCATTCACGACCACTTGACAGAACAATCCCGAAATGAACGGTCAGCTTTTGAATCTGAATTAGAGCAGTATAACAATCTGACAAAAGCCCAACGGCAAGGCGCAGCCAGACCGGAAGAGCCACCAAGAAAAATGTTTTTCATTCCGGCCAACAGCAGTTCATCCGCATTTATCCAGGCATTGTCTGATAACAATTTTAGTGGAGTTATTTTTGAAACCGAAGCCGACACGTTGGCCGACACCTTCAAACAGGAATGGGGTAATTTTAGCGATGTGCTGCGAAAAGCATTTCACCACGAAAGCACAAGCATGTTTCGCCGGAAAGACAACGAGTTTATTGAAATCCGTGATCCTCACATTGCCATTGCATTGTCAGGTACACCAAAACAGGTTCACAACATGATGCCTGATGTTGAAAATGGATTATTCAGTCGCTTTCTCTTTTACGCATTCGAGGACAACAGCGATTTTAAGAATCCGTTTGTCTCTCATCGTTCGGTAAATTATACCGACTTCTTTAGAGAAAAGTCAACTGTTGTTTTCGATTTATTTCAGCAGTTAAGTAACCTTCGTGAGCCGATTAGTTTTCAGTTGAATGAGGAACAAGGCCATCTATTCACAGAACTTTTTAACACCATGCTTTCGCGCAACAAATTACTGCTGGGAAGAGATTTTGATGCCAACATCAAGCGTCTGGGGCTAATTACCTTTCGGATAGCAATGATTTTGTCAACACTGCGAATTTTGGAAACAGGGGAACTACCAAATCCCATGATTTGCAGCGACCTTGATTTTCAAACGGCCATGACCATTGCTACAACGCTTGAAAAACATGCGATTGCAGTTTTCCAGAATCTGCCAAACAACGATTTGAAAGGTGCAAAACTCAAATTCTTTGAAAAGCTGCCACCGCAATTCGACCGTCAAGCTTATCTGAAAGTAGCTGAAGAATTGGGCATCCACCCCAAAACCGCTGAAAAGTACATCGGCCAGTTCAAACCTAAACTACTGAATCATATACACAACCTTTATACGAAATTGTAATGTAGGAAGTAGGAAACGTAGGATTCATAGGAAACCTACAGTAAGGTCACGAATTTTCGTGACCTTTTTATTTTGAAGACTTGAAACTTCGACTGCCAACTTTTTTCCTCATTTCCTACGTTTCCTACAAATCCTCTTTCCTACGTTGAAAAACCCATGGTTTTTTTCACATTCCTTTTACTTCTTTTTCCTATATTTGATCGATTGTTTAAAATAATATTATCTAAATGAAAAAATATACTTTTCCACATCTAAAAAGAATTGGCTTTGCAACTATACTTGAATATATTGCCTTGTATATCAAATAATTATATTAAGATTCAAGTTGTTTTCCAAAATCGAACATCTTATCAGAAGTAATTTCTTCATAGATTTTTATCTCATAAAAATTAGCCTTTGAATAAATATACACCCATGGAAATGACTTTTCTATGGGTTGCTTAAAAAAACCAACTGAATGTCAAATATGGACACTACTACAAAAAAGCATATCGACAGTTATTTAGCATTAGCCAACGGATTAAGATTTAAGCTTTGGGCGATTGTCGGTAAAAACGATTCAAAAAAACAGAGCATCTTAACCTATTTGACCACTACATTAAACTGGGCAATAATAGATGTTGAATCACATTTAATTGGCTTATATCAGGAATTGGAACAGTTGGATGAACCATCTCACGATGTTGGATTACGGATTAAAGAATGGTTTAACACCTTGCCAAACAGTATAATTTTAACCAATGCCAGCATTTTGTATCACAAGGCATTTACTAAGATTTCACCTATCGGTGCCTTTAAGTACAATTCGCGAAATAAAAATTGCATTATCTTTTTGGAAGATGAAGAGATGATTAGCAATCGCTTATACTATGGCAAAACCGGAAGCGATGATTATTATGACAGGGATATCAATGATATTCTCATTACTAAAATTGATGAAATAAAGGAAGACTATTCACTTTCAGAAGTTAACGATGATGGTAGTCGCTATTATCCAAAAGATAAACTATCCGCAGATGCAATTGGACAATTGTTTGATTTTAATGAGATTAAAGATGTCATTGATATTGACACTGACTTAAAAACAGATGATTTACAACGCGAACTGGTTTCAAGTTACATCATTTCGGATGGGTTGGAACAACAGATTGTTGATTTTTACGACAATCTGAAAAAACCCAATCACAAACCAGTAAAAATATTGGGGAATTATGGGACAGGTAAATCTCACTTAATTGCATTTCTTGTTAGCACGATAACCAGACCAGACTTAAACGGGATAATTTCTAATCAAACTATTCGAAAAGCAAGTGAGGATATCACCCGTAAATTTTTTACAGTACAATTTGAGCTTCAGCCGGTCCGTGTGGACCTGGCAGTTTTCTTTTTTAAAGAGATTGAAAAACAGTTAAAACAAAAATACAACATTGATATTCCAAAGTTTTCAAGTGATATACTTGACTTTAAG
>JBBQXI010000381.1:0-3915 GCA_038209805.1 Bacteroidales bacterium
GAATGTCAATGGAAAAGTAGTCATTAGTCATTCGAAAAGTAGCCATTAAACTTTTTCCGAATGACCAATGACCGTTTCCTGCAAAAAATGAGGAAAAAGCAATAAATACCTCTAAACAAATCAATACTTCAGAAAACAGAAAACAACAATTAAACAGTTAAAAATGAAAAAGTTATCACTCATGATTTTTCTTGGGTTAGGTTTCCTATTGGCCTCAGCCCAGGATGACAAAGAAAACAATCAGATTTCAACAATCTTTTCAAAAACCAGATCAAACGGTGGTTACGGAGCCCTATCGTTTGGGTATTCGCAAATCGACGGGAAAGATGCTTTTGTAATGGGCGCTCGCGGTTCGTGGATTATTGACCATTCGTTTGCCATTGGGCTGGGCGGAGTTGGTTTTATTAACGATGTAAATTATCACCGTTGGCAGAACAACGAATTAAACTACAATCTGGCCGGAGGCTACGGGGGTATTTATCTTGAACCAATCCTTGCCCCCCGGTTACCGGTTCACATTTCAATTCCTGTTTTGTTCGGAATTGGGGGCATCTCACGCGTTCATGACAAGTGGGAAAATTGGGTTTATAATGATTCGCAGCAAGATGTTTTCCTGGTTTTTGAACCAGCAGTAGAACTTGAATTTAACATGACCCGCCATTTGCGTCTGGCTGGCTCAGTCGGGTACCGATTTACCTCAAAAGTCGAAATAACCGATGTAAATTCGGATATTCTTGAAGGCACAAACATTGGGCTTGTTATGAAATTTGGCAAGTTTTAGTTTGCATAGTGATACGATGACTTGAAGTCATCGTATCACTAAAATTGCTTTTTTATCACCCTAATAAAACCTACTTTTGCGGCTCATTAAGCCGGTTAAATGAAAAATAAATCCTGGGTTCCGATTGGCGCTGCTGTATTATCAATGATTTTTTGGAGTTTTTCTTTTGTTTGGATAAAAATTGTCTATGAGGCTTATGGCCCGCTAACAACTGTTTTATTCAGGTTACTTATTTCTTCAGGATTGATGTTGGTCTTCACCACCCTTTCGCGGAAACTTCAAAAGATGCAACCCGGCGACTTTAAACTATTCATTTTACTGGCATTCTTCGAACCATTCCTTTATTTCATGGGCGAAAGCTACGGTCTGAAATACGTTTCGTCAACCGTGGCTTCTGTTATTGTGGCCACGATTCCACTTTTTTCGCCAATTGCTGCCTGGTATTTTTACAAGGAAAAACTCAGCCGTACCAATCTGTTTGGCTTGATTATTACTTTCTTCGGAGTCAGTCTGGTTGTGCTCGACACTTCGTTTAATTTCACAGCTTCGCCATTGGGTATTGCTCTCGAATTTTTTGCTGTCTTTGGAGCCATTGGTTATGCAAGTGTACTGAAGGGCATTTCACACCGCTACAATACATTCACCATCATCACCTACCAAAACCTGATAGGTGCAGCATTTTTTCTTCCATTTTGGTTGATCTTTGAAATGAATGATTTTACACAAGTGACTTTTAATGCCAAAGCATTTTGGGCAATTATCAAACTGGCAATTTTTGCATCAACGTTTGCGTTTATTTTGTTTACTTATAGTGTCCGGAATATGGGAATCAACAAGTCGAATACCTTTATTAATGTAATTCCGATCTGCGTATCCATTTTCGCTTACATTGTATTAGGCGATCAACTGAATTTTCACCAGATGATTGGAATCGCTATTGTTATCTCCGGATTATTTCTGGCACAAATCAATTGGAAACGGTTTAGAAAAGGAACCCCGCCCATCTATCAGGCCTGAACCTTTTTGTGATTTACCTGTTTTGAGAACTGTGAAAATTAAATATCGAAATAATCTGATCAGGCTGATTTTTGTTCACCTGCTGCTTCTGGCCTATCCGCTAGTGAGCAAAACCTTTCACGTGCATCATGGAGAGCGGGTTTCTCATGCCTTTTCTGCTTGTGCCAACATTGACAAGCCTGAAGATTCTTGTCCGGTTTGTGATTTCGAGTTTTACAATTTTGTTCCAGCAACATCTATTACCACATTCGTTGCACCACACTGCATTTCGGTTTACAACACTCCGAATCAACAAGCAGCATTTATTCCATTTGCCAAATACTTCTCGCTCAGAGCACCACCTGTTGCTTAATTAAAATTCATTTCATTTAAGAATCTGTCCACATTTAAGCCCAAGATGTAATCAATTTATATCGGACTGAAGTGTTGTTCATTTCCTGATTTCTCCGGGAAATGATCCGACATTATACATTCATATTAAAACACAGCTCATGCAACAAAAAATTATATTCCTGATTTGGATTAATCTAACCGTGATCTATTCAGGCTTCGCAATAACATATCCAAATAGCACCAGTTCACATTTAAGTGGAAAAGTAACCGATAAAACAACAGGTGAATCACTCCCCGGAGTTAGCATTTATTTTCCGGATCTGAAAAACGGAACAGCCACCAAGGATGATGGAAGTTATTTTATCGACAAACTACCAGCTACAAAACTGCTCATTCAGGTAAGTTATCTAGGCTACAAAATACAATCGAGACAACTTGATCTGACGAAAATGCAAACAGCAGATTTTGAGTTGGAGTTATCAGCCACAGAAATTGGCGAAGTGTTGGTAACCGGGCAATCCGGAGGAATTGCAAACAACCGAACACCATCGCCAATAGCAGTTATCCCGCGTACCCAAATGCTCCAAAATTCATCGAGCAACATCATTGATGCACTTTCGAAAGTTCCGGGAGTTTCGCAGGTAACCACCGGTGCTGGAATCTCGAAACCGGTTATTCGCGGAATGGGCTACAACCGCGTAGTTGTGGTAAACGATGGCATCCGACAGGAAGGCCAGCAATGGGGCGACGAACATGGAATTGAGATTGACGAGAACGCAGTGAATCGGGTTGAAATACTGAAAGGACCGGCCAGTTTGGCTTATGGTTCGGATGCCATGGCCGGAGTAATTAATATGATTTCGGCACCTACCTTGCCTGAAGGAACAATCAGGGGAAACATCAGCAGCAATTACCAGACTAACAATGGCTTGATCGATAATTCTGCAAACTTCGCCGGAAACAAAAGCGGTTTAATCTGGGATGCGCGATACAGCAATAAAATGGCACATTCGTACCAAAACAAATACGATGGCTTTGTTTACAATTCGGGTTTTCGCGAGCAAGCAGCCAGCACAATGCTAGGCATTAACCGAAACTGGGGATTTTCGCACCTGCACCTTAGTTTTTATTCCCTGAAACCCGGAATCATTGAAGGTGAGCGCGACAGTCTGACTGGTAAATTTTCGAAGACAGTCGTTAACAGCGATGGTTCAACGACAGACCAGATTGCAGGTTCGTCAGACTTTCATTCCTATCAGCCCAATGCTCCATTCCAAAAGATCGATCATTATAAAGCGGTATGGAACAACAGTTTATTTATCGGGCAAAGTCAACTGGAAGCCACCATCGGATTTCAGCAAAACAGGCGAAAAGAGTTTGTAACAGCCGATGAATACGGACTTTATTTTTTGTTGAATACACTGAATTACGATTTCAAATACACCTTGCCCGAAAAGAACGACTGGAAATTCACTACCGGAATAAACGGGATGTGGCAGAATTCGCAAAATAAAGGAACCGAATTTCTGGTTCCTGAATACAACCTGTTTGATTTCGGTGTTTTTGCTATTGCCAACAAAAAGATAGGGAAATTAGACATCAGCGGAGGCATTCGGTTTGATACACGATCAGAAACTGGCAAAGCGCTTTACCTGAATAACGATGGCGGCGCAGTTTTGGCTTCCGATGCAAACGCGACACAACGTTTTAGCGCTTTCAG
Organism: Bacteroidales bacterium; assembly: GCA_038209805.1. Classification (GTDB taxonomy): domain Bacteria; phylum Bacteroidota; class Bacteroidia; order Bacteroidales; family Prolixibacteraceae; genus Aquipluma. The sequence goes on from JBBQXI010000381.1 coordinate 3,852, forward strand.
TCAAACCTTCAAGGGAACAACCGGAAGCCTTGGCGCCACCTATCAAATCAGCGAATCGATATTC
>JBBQXI010000382.1:0-3898 GCA_038209805.1 Bacteroidales bacterium
ATATACATCGCGGGTTTCGAGTTCCGTAAAATCGTCAATGATAGCGCCACCACCCACGCTGTAAACAGTCCAGTCTTTAATAAGCTGATTATTTTCATTGAATGCTTCAAATTTTAATGCATTGGGATGTTTGGGCAAAAAGGTTTCTGGCTCCCAGCAAATTTCAATGGATTTGGTACTGAAAACTTCCTGAATGGCAACATCAGTTAGGTGACCTTTACCTGTTGCTGCAAGACTTCCATACAGATAAACCCTGAAACGGATAGCTTCAGGCGTAGAGTCCAAAAAACGTTTGGCTGCTTTGGCCGGGCCCATAGTATGACTGCTCGATGGCCCCAGACCTATTTTATATATTTCCCTGATCGATTCCATGTTTGATAATTTTGGTGCAAATAAAGTTCAGTCACTTTTAGATAAAGGTAACATTTGTCAGGATTTGAACATTTCATATTCAGCAAATTCGTAATCCTCAAAAAAAAGGATAAAATCGGTCGCATTGATGAACAATACAGGTATATTTATCTTTGTTATTCAGGAACGATTAGAAAACTATTAAACACAAAAAGCAGAAATACATGAAATATTTGAAAAATTTATCACCTCAGCTGTTGTGGAACTATTTCGAAGAGATTTGCCAGATTCCACGACCTTCAAAAAAAGAAGAGAAAATTATCGGATTTTTGCTCGATTTTGCCGCTAGAAATGGTTTAAAAGCCCGTCTTGATGAGGTTGGTAATGTGCTGATTAGTAAGCCATGGACTGCCGGGCGTGAAAACGATCAGGTGGTTGTTTTGCAGTCGCATATGGATATGGTTTGTGAGAAGAATAGCGAAACAGTACATGATTTCGAGGTTGATGCAATTAAAGCTTATGTTGATGAGGATTGGGTTAGAGCGCAGGGCACAACTTTGGGTTCTGACGACGGAATTGGTATTGCGGCACAGATGGCTGTTTTAACTTCAACAAACTTGTCACACGGTCCAATTGAATGTTTGTTTACTGTTGATGAAGAAACGGGGCTTTCTGGAGCATTTGCTCTTCAGCCAGGATTTTTAAGCGGTACCATTTTACTCAATCTCGATTCGGAAGATGAGGGCGAATTGTTTATTGGCTGTGCCGGAGGAATTGATACCATTGGTACTTTAGAGTTTAAGCCTGAAGATTTGTCGGTTGGGTCATATGCGATGAAGCTTGAAGTAAAAGGTCTTTTAGGTGGGCATTCAGGTGACGATATAAACAAAAATCGTGGCAATGCCATCAAAATTCTGAACCGGTTCTTAATGGATGCTGATCGTAAATTTGATATACATCTGGCCGAACTGAAAGGTGGAAACCTTCGGAATGCCATTGCTCGCGAGGCTTATGCTGTATTGGTGGTGCCACAGTCTCAAAAAGAAAGTCTGGTTGTGGAGTGGAATGTTTTTACTTCGGAAATGGAATTTGAATTTGAGCGATCGGAACCAAAACTCATGATGCATCATCAATCAGTCGAATTACCTGAATTTGTGATTGATTCGGATACGAAGACCAGATTGTTGCACCTGATAGCAGCCTGTCCGCACGGCGTTTTGGAAATGAGCAGCCGAATGATTGGTATGGTGGAGACGTCGACGAATCTGGCATCGGTTAAATTTTCAGGAAAGAATGAAATCATGCTGGTTACCAGTCAGCGCAGTGAAATAGACAGCAGAAAATTAATGGCTGCTGAAATGGTTGCATCAGTTATGTTTTTGGGTGGAGCTACGATTGAACATTCCGATGGTTATCCCGGATGGACACCAAACCCGGATTCGGCCGTTGCCAAGATTGCTGCCGATTCGTATAAAAAATTGTTTGGCAACGATCCGGTCGTAAAGTCAATTCATGCGGGATTGGAATGTGGATTATTCCTCGAAAAATATCCGGAGCTCGATATGGTTTCATTTGGTCCGACCATTCGCGGAGCCCATTCTCCGGATGAACGCATCAGCATCGAAACAGTCGATAAATTCTGGAAACTGCTGGTTGAAGTGCTTGAAAATATCAGATAGTAGTTGTAACAAAAGTCATATAATCCACGAACCCAGTCACCCCGAATTTATTTCGGGGTCTAATATAAATTAAGCTGAGATCCTGAAACCCCGCCTGCTAAGCTAGCGGGCTGGAAGTTCAGGATGACGGGATCCAAGACTTTTGTTACTTCCTCTTTTTTGTTTCGGTATTTTGGTAAAAATTTGCATCTTCACCCTACCAAAAAACCAAAACCATGAACCGAAAACTGACCTTCCTTTTTTGTGCTGCAATTTACTTTTCTTGCGTTTTGTTTATTCAGGCTCAGGAAAACTGGACACACCTTCGCGGAAGTAACCTTGATGGGCATTCGTTGAGCAAAAATGCTCCAATTAACTGGAGTGAAACCAATAATATTTTATGGAAAACCGCGATACGAGGGGTTGCATGGTCGTCGCCGGTTGTTTTTGGCGACCAAGTTTGGACTAGTTCAGCCACTGAAGACGGAATGGAACTCTTTGCCGTTTGCACCGATTTTAACTCCGGAAAGATTTTGAAAGAATTGAAGCTTTTTAAACCTGATTCGGTTCAGCATATTCATCCAACCAACAGCTATGCCACTTCGACTCCTTGCATCGAAAATGGTTTTGTTTATGTGCATTTTGGAACTTATGGAACTGCTTGTGTGAATACCCGAACGTTCGAAATTGTGTGGACGCGCACCGATTTGAATTGCGATCACATGCAGGGAGCTGCTTCTTCACCTTTCATTTATAAAAATTTACTGATTTTGCACATCGAAGGAACTGATGTTCAGTACTTGATTGCTTTGGATAAACAAACCGGAAAAACCATATGGAAAACTGATCGTCCGCGTGAATTTTACGACAACATTGAACCGGTTTCCCGAAAAGCTTACTGCACTCCAATTGTGGTTAATGTCAATGGTAAAGATCAGTTGATTAGCAATGGTTCGCAGTTGGCAATTGCCTATGAACCTGAAACCGGAAAAGAAATTTGGCGGGTTTTTTATGGTGAAGATTCAACAGTAGCTATGTCATTGAGCTACAATGGAATGGTTTATGTCAATTCAGGCTGGATGCTTCCGAAAGACGGCAGTCCGTTTTATGCACGTTTGCTGGCAGTTGATCCGACTGGAACCGGTGATGTGACTAAAACTCGCGTTCCCTGGGAAGTGGATTTGGACGTACCGCAAATTTCGACTCCAGTGATTGTGGACAGCCTTATTTATATGGTTCACGAACGTGGGATACTGACTTGTTTGAATGCCAACACCGGTGCGGTTGTTTGGAAAGAAAAGCTGAAAGATCAATTCAATGCATCTGTATTGTATGCCTCAGGAAATGTTTATTTATTTACGGTAAAAGCCAAAACCTATGTGATTAAACCAGGCCTGACTTATCAATTGGTCGCCGAAAATCAATTGGATGGACAAGTAAAAGCAACTCCTGCCATTGTTCGCGACAATATCATTTTCAGGACGGATAAGTTTTTGTACAGGATTGGGAAGTAGGAAGACAGAAGTTCGGAGAACCGCTCCCTGAGCGCGAAGCGGTCGAAGGGAGATTTGATCAACCGAATCATACAACTTATAACTTACAAATACCACGGTTCCGGTATTTCCGGTAGATTCATTCTAATTCGCCATTCTTTCGGGAAATAGTTGTTGGCGCGGTTTCCAAGATTTTTAACAAAACCCAGTGGCAAGCCCTGATATTGAACCAGTAGCCAGCCTTTAGTTGCAGAATTGATCCGGATTTCATCCTTTTTCTGAAAAAACAAGGCATCGTGAAGATCAAGTTCAATGGATTCAAAAATATCCGGATTACGATCGACTGAAAGTGCAAAAGTATGTTCAGGTAAAAGATCACTTTTCTTGAATTGAGCC
>JBBQXI010000383.1:0-3890 GCA_038209805.1 Bacteroidales bacterium
AAGCTCCAAACAGTGAAGTTGCGGGACGTGCAAATATATTGGTATTTCCAGGTCTTGAAGCTGCCAATATCGGGTACAAACTGGTTCAGCGTCTGGGCAAAGCCGAAGCTGTTGGTCCTGTACTTCAGGGAATGGCCGCCCCAATTAACGATCTATCGAGAGGATGTTCAGTGAGCGATATTGTTAATATGGTAGCTATTACAGCAAATCAGGCTGCTGCACTTTTTGAATAAATAAAATCAATACAAATAATTATGCCGAGTGAAGTTATTTACGAACCGATTGAAGAGTTCGGTTTAAGTAAAAAAAGCATAAGCAAAACACTTTTTTCCAGAATTGGGGTAGTAGGTTGTGGTCTTGTTGGCCAAAACATAGCACGTGTTGCCAGTTTCTACGGAATTGAAGTCGTTTTTATTGAAGTGAGTGAGGATAAAATTCGTGAAGCCTACAAAAATATTGAAAAGGTTTTGGATGAACGTATTGAACATTGGGGAATTACTCAAGGTGAGAAGCGTGCTATCCTTTCGAGGATAAAGGGAACTTTGGATTACAAAGACCTGAAAGGATGCGATTTTGTGATTGAGGCCATCAGAGCTATTGATCGTGGAGGAAAGATCAAAGAACGGAAAGAAATATTCCGCAAAATAGAAGAAGTCGTTGAGCCGGATTGTATCATTGCTACTCATTCTACAACAATTGTAATAACAGAACTTTCTTCTGACTTACAATATCGCGACCGTTGTATTAGCCTGCATTTCTTTGTCAACCATCAGGAAGCCAGAGTAATTGAAGTTGTACGCGGTTTATATACAACTGACGAATCGTATCAGAAGGTTTGCAAGTTTGTTGCCTTGATCAACCGCAAGATTGTTCCTGTTCTGGAATCAGCGGGCTTGGTTAGCGTTAGGTTATTTGTTGTGTTGCTCAATGAAGCATGTGAGATATTAATGGAGGGCATTTCGAACATTGAGGATGTTGATCAGCTTATGAGAATAGGTTTTGGTATGCGCCTTGGTCCATTCGAATTGGCTGATAAAATGGGACTTGATAAAGTTTTACGTTGGATGGATAACATTTACAACGAATTTGGAGACATCCGATATAAGCCAAATCCGTACCTCCGTAAATTGGTTCGCGCCAAACATTTCGGAATTGAATCCGGAGATGGTTTTTATAAATACGATGAGAATGGGAGTCGAATAATACAACCCAATAATCAACGGTGTTAATTTTCATTTGACTGAAAAATAAATAAATAGAATGAAACAAGCCATGCATAAATATTTCATATGTAAGAGTATGGATATGCCAAGGCGAGTTCAATCTGGCAAGTAAAAAACAAATTAGATACACATGAAGATTCTGGTTTTAAATTGCGGAAGTAGTTCAATCAAATATCAGCTATTCTCAATGACCGACCGAGTGGTAATTGCCAAAGGTGGTGTTGAAAAACTGGGGATGAAAGGCAGCTTTTTGAAGCATGTCCGTCAGGATGGTCAGGTAGTCGTTTTCGAAGGTGAAATTTTAGATCACAAAATAGGGGTTGAGTATATATTAGGCATTTTAACCAGTGAAAAACACGGTTGTTTGAAAAGCCTTGAAGAATTGGATGCTGTTGGTCATCGTGTCGTTCACGGTGGCGAGCTTTTTAATTCGAGCGTTCTTTTAACCGACGACGTACTTGCCGAAGTAACCAAATGCATCGATATCGCACCGCTTCATAACCCGCCAAACCTGAAAGGGATAAAGGCGATGGAAGAGTTGATTCCAGGAATTCCACAGGTAGGAGTTTTAGATACCGCTTTTCACCAGACGATGGAGCCCAAGGCATATATGTATGGAATTCCTTATCCACTCTACAAAAAATATGGAATTCGCCGTTATGGATTTCACGGAACAAGCCACCGTTACGTAACTAAACGTGCTTGCGAATTATTAGGAGTTGATTACAATACCCAGAAAATTATTTCATGCCATTTAGGTAATGGAGCTTCTGTTGCTGCAATAAAGAATGGGAAATCGATTGATACGTCGATGGGATTTACTCCAGTCGAAGGTTTAGTAATGGGAACTCGAAGCGGAGATTTAGACGTTGGTGTAGTACTTTACATTATGGAAAAAGAAGAAATCGGTATAAAATCGGCCAATACTCTGTTTAATAAACATGCCGGGATGCTTGGTGTCACTGGAATTTCGTCGGACATGCGCGAAATTGAAATGGCAAGAGACAAGGGAGATGAAAGAGCTGCTCTTGCACTCGAGATGTACGATTACAAGGTTAAAAAATACATTGGCTCATACATTGCAGCCATGGGAGGACTTGATATTTTGATTATGACCGGAGGTATTGGCGAAAATGCAGATACGACCCGCGAAGGAGTGTTGAGTGATCTGGATTTTCTTGGAATTTCTTTGGATCTTGAAAAAAATAAAGGTTTCAGGAAAGAAGGGGTTATAAGTACTCCTGAATCAAAAGTGAAGGTTATTGTTGTGCCTACCGATGAAGAATTGATGATTGCTTTAGATACGGAGCAAATTGTTGTAAGTCAAAATAAATTGTAAGCAATTCAGACAGCTTGAAGTAAAGATTATAAGTTGGCTTCTTTTCTTATGAAGATATTGAAACGTCCGGTGTTAAATAACATCGGACGTTTTATTTTACAGCGGTTTAAAAACATTTTAGTTGTTGATGTTTGTTATGTATTAATCAGGACTGAAATGATAATTTTGTGTTTATAAATTACTTAGAATGAAACTTGAACGCTTAGCTGATTTATTTGTTTATACTAAATCTCTCCGGAAAAGGACTCTGGTTGCTGTAAATGCAGTTGATTTACATACACTTGAAGCTATTTCTGAAGCCATAAAGCTTGGGATTGTTTCTGGCGTTGTAACCGGAAATCGTGACGAGATTACCAGACTTTGTAATGCAAATCAGATTGATCATCAATTGTTCCAAATCATTCATGCTGAAACTGAAGAAGATGCAGCAATGCTTGCAATTAATCAGGTGAAACAGATTTCAGGTAGTATTTTAATGAAGGGTCTAATTAGTAGTGATAAATTTATGAGGGCAATTCTCAATAAGGAAGCCGGATTATTGCCATCAGGAAATATTTTAAGTCATGTTTCGGTGATTGATAATCCAAATTATCACAAGCTTTTAATTGTAAGCGATGTGGCAATTATTCCATACCCTACCATTCCACAAAAAATAGCCATGGTTCATTATTTAAAGAAAATGGCCATCGATTTGGGAATTACCCATCCGAAAATAGCTTTGATTGCTCCAACCGAGCAGGTTTTACCTTCGCTGGTTTCGTGTACCGATGCTGTTGAAGTGATGAACGCTGCTGAAGATGGTCGGTTTGAACCGGCAGTAGTTTTTGGACCAATGGCGTTGGATGTGGCGATTGATCTGGAGTCGGCTCAAATTAAAGGCATTTCTTCTGAAGTGGCTGGAGATGCCGATTGCTTGCTATTCCCCAATATTGATGCTGGAAATGTTTTCTATAAGACGAATACTAAACTGTGTTATGCCGATCAGGCAGCAGTGGTGATGGGCGCCAGTGTGCCGGTTGTGTTGTCTTCAAGAGGCGACAGCATACAAACAAAACTGAACTCAATCGCTCTTGCAGCGTTATTAAGCTAATTTATCCAATTCATGAGCGATATTCGAATACTGGCTATTAATCCCGGTTCAACGTCAACCAAGTTTGCCGTTTATTTCGAAGGAGAATGCAAGTTGAAAAAAACGTTGCGTCACTCCATCGAAGAATTATCCCTCTATGAAAATATCATCGATCAGTTCGAATTCAGGAAAGGCCTGATTATCGATTCGCTGGTTGAAGAAGGATTTGACGTTGACAAGATCAAGTATGTTATTGGCC
>JBBQXI010000384.1:0-3849 GCA_038209805.1 Bacteroidales bacterium
TACAGCTTGACGGCTTCTTCTAAAGAACCGTCAAATTGGGTATAAATAGAGGCAAAGATGCCTCGGGTATGATTTCCTCGGACTGGAATGAAATTGATATCGTAATTAAAGTCTGGCTGCAACTGCTTGAAGCTTTGCCCAATTTCGTCCAAATGCTGGTGCTCGAATGCTTTGTAAACCGACACGTTATTGTTTCTCCAACTGAAATGCGAGGTCTGGCTTGGCGCCTGTCCTGCACCTGTTGAACCAGTTATACCATTTACGTGTAGTTCATTTTTGATCAAACCTGCAGCAGCCAAAGGCAAAACGGCCAGTTGAATTCCGGTTGCAAAACATCCCGGATTGGCAATGCGATTTGATTTCCGGATAATTTCGCGATTCAATTCGGGCAAGCCATATACAAAGTCATTCCCTTCGCGCTTTAGCCTGAAATCATGACTCAAATCGATGATTTTTACATTTTTAGGAATTGTATTTTTCTGAAGGAATTCCTTCGATTTACCGTGTCCCATGCAGAAAAAAGCCACATCTATCAGCGAAAAATCAGCTTCGGCTACAAATTTAATGTTGGTGTCGCCGAGTAAATCAGTATGAACGTCCGACAGCAAATTACCTCCATTGCTGCCACTTTGGACAAATGTTAATTCTGCCTGCGGATGATTTAGCAAAATCCGGATCAGTTCACCGGCAGTATAACCGGCACCTCCTATAATTCCTACTTTTATCATTTTTGATATTGTCATTAGTAAACTTGATCGAATCGTCATGCTGAACTTGTTTCAGCATCTCAATCAGGATCAGATCCCGAAACAAGTTCGGGATGACTTGTTTTTGCCTAAGGCTAGAAGCCGTGATTTACTGAATTATGAATTTTCAGCGAAGTCGAAAGTACTTTAGTAAATCCTTTTACATCGTCGGCGGTCCATGCCGAGTTTTTTTCGCCGTATTCGCCAAATTCAGAACGCATTAAATCGTGATCAGATTCAACACCAACCAGAACGAAGTTGTATGTTTTGAGTTTTATAATCACTTTACCGGTAACATTTTGTTGCGAATTTTCGAGGAATTTTTCGATGTCACGCATAACAGGTTCAAAATACAAAGCTTCGTGCAGGAACATGCCATACCAGTTTCCCAATTGTTCTTTCCAGTATTGTTGCCATTTGGTGAGCGTGTGTTTTTCGAGCATCTGGTGTGCCTTAATCGCGATGATTGGTGCAGCAGCTTCAAAACCTACACGTCCTTTGATGCCAATAATGGTGTCACCAATGTGCATGTCGCGGCCAACTGCATATGGAGACGCCAAGGCTTCCAGGGCACGAATTGCATTCACAGGATTCTCGAAAATCTCTCCATTTACTCCCTTTAATTCGCCGGCAATAAAGTCGAGCGTAATTTCTTTTTCTTTAGTTTCGGTCAGTTGCGATGGATATGCCTCTTCTGGTAATGTCTGATTCGATTTCAGGGTTTCTTTTCCGCCGATGCTAGTTCCCCAAAGTCCTTTATTGATCGAATAGTCCATCTTTTTCCAGTCAGCTACTACGCCATGAGACTTTAAGTAGTCAATTTCTTCCTGACGGCTCAGTTCGAGGTCGCGGGTAGGAGTGAGAATGCTAATTTCAGGAGCAAGTATCTGGAATGTAAGATCGAAACGAACCTGATCATTTCCGGCACCGGTACTTCCGTGGGCAACATATTTGGCTCCAATTTGCTTGGCATATTCAATAATGGCAATGGCCTGAAATACACGCTCGGAACTTACAGATATGGGATAGGTATTGTTCCGGAGAACATTTCCGAAAACCATGTATTTGATACTTTTTTCGTAATAAGTGTCGGTTACGTCGAGTGTAACATGTTTGACCGCGCCCAGGTTATAGGCCTTTTTCTCTACTGCATCCAGTTCTGTCTGATTAAAACCACCGGTATTGGCAATGGCAGTGTAAACTTCCAGATTTTTCTCTACCGACAGGTATTTGGCGCAATACGAAGTATCTAAACCTCCACTAAATGCTAAAACTACTTTTTCTTTCATGACTATATTTTTAAGCCCCCTCCAAACCTCCCCCAAAGGGGAGGCTTAAAAAAAGCAAAGTTTTGAATTTACGAGAATAACCATCCGTTTTTTGGTCAATAATTTAAAAAATGAAGAATCTCCGACCTTCTTTAGGTTGAGTTCCGCTCTTATTCGGTTTTAATTTATTGATGATATCGAGCAAAGTTCCTTTAATTGCCCAACCACCATTTTGTTTTTTTTCTTCTGGCTTCTTTGCCTGTTCCCATGCCGGATCGAATAACATTCCGGTACAAAGACATTTGCTTCGGCCTGTACGCTCCAGAATATCATGATTCACGCAACTTTTGCATCCATTCCAGAAAACATCGTCGTCAGTCAATTCTGAAAAAGTAACCGGACGGTAGCCCAATTCGTGGTTGATTTTCATAACAGCCAATCCGGTTGTCAATCCAAAGATTTTGGATGTAGGGTAAAGCTTTCTTGAGAGATTAAATGCTTTACGTTTGATTTCGGTTGCAAGTCCGATTCCACGATAATCTTTCACTACGATTAATCCGGAGTTGGCAACAAAGCTTTTGGCACCCCAGGTCTCTACGTAACAGAATCCTGCAAATGTTTCGCCGTTTTCGAGGGCAATAATCGCCTTGCCTTGGAGCATTTTGTCGGCAATGTATTCGTGCGTGCGACGAGCAATACCGGTTCCCCGTTCCTTTGAAGCAATGTCGATGGCATCGTTCACCTCATCAACATATTTCAGGTGCTCTTCGGTGGCGACAAAAATTTGAATATTTTTTAAATCTTTCATTTTTGTTGTTGATAAATTTTTGTTTTCAGGAATTTCAAAATCTTCACAAATCGTTGTTTTTCCTGTATTAATATTTTATTTCTCATTTCCGTTGGACTTCGGCGTGAGCTCAGTCGAACGCTAAAACCGAACGGCAAAGGATATTCCATTAAATACGATGAACTGTCTACTGCGACTGATTACTGAATACTTTTTTATCCCAGTTTATCTTCCAGTTTTGGCATAATCAATATAAGACTGTTGATCATGTCGCTTTGCGTAACTCCTTCGCGCATGATGAGCAGTATGGTATCGTCGCCAGCAATGGTTCCTATGATTTCGTAAGGTTCGGCATTGTCAATTACAACAGCAATGCTACTTGCATAACCAGGCATCGTTTTTATTACCGCCATATTTCCTGAAAACTGTATATCACGAAACCCGTCGGCCAAAAAATTCATGCGTGAATTTTCACGTTGATTTTCGGTATTTGCCCCTTCAGGAATAACGTATACATAACCCAAAGCCTGATCGGAAACTTTTGCAACTTTCAAAATTTTTAAATCGCGCGAAAGGGTTGCCTGAGTCAATTCAAAGCCCTGATCTTTCATGATGTGCAAAAGCTCATCCTGACTGCTGATCCGGCCACTGAGAATTGCCTGTTTAATGGCGAGCTGTCTTTTTGTACGATTCTTCATTTTGAATATTTATACATTTCTGGTGCAAAAATATGCAAAAATATTAATTGCAAGCTTTTTTTTCAGAAAATAATATCTATTTTTGTGGCAGAATTAAAACACACAAACGAATTGAAACTTGAAAAGTATCGGGTTGAAAATCCGAAGATACATAGGAAAGAGAGTTTGTTTAAAAAATAACAACCATGCGTTTGCCCTACAGCCGTAGTCAAACGCATTTTTTTTAATATTTAGCATTGCAACGATGACACAACTTAGAAAAGTCAGATTGATTCTTGAAGACGGGACAACTTTTGAAGGAAAGTCGTTCGGATATGAAAAGTCAGTAGCCGGAGAAGTCGTTTTTTACA
>JBBQXI010000385.1:0-3823 GCA_038209805.1 Bacteroidales bacterium
GAGTCTGTCACTGAACCAATAAAGGAAGAACTAGAAATAACTCCAGTAGTAGAAAGTTTAAGTGGTGTCATTCATCTGTCGGATGACTTTGAGTTAAAGCAGGACTACTCTAATTACCTATCTGAGAAATACAAATGAAAAGTTTATTTCTGGACACCAACATAGTTATCGACTTGCTTGCGAAACGGGAGCCATTCTACAAATCGGCAGCTCAACTATTCTCTTTGGCCGACAAAATGCAGCTTCAATTGAGCGTATCGGCTCTGACATTTGCCAATACGAACTATATTCTGTTAAGAGAAAGAAAACCAGAAGAAGCCAAGTTGATCCTTCGTAAGTTGAAATTAATTGTCAAAGTGATTAGTCTTGATGATAAAATCATTGGTCTATCTCTGAATGATAGCGATTTTAAAAACTATGAAGATGCCTTACAACACTATTCTGCTCTTGAAAATGGAAATGATATGATTATTACACGCAACCTGAAAGATTTTCAAAAGTCGAAAATCCCAGCCCTTACTGCAGAGCAATTCCTTCAACGATTTTAATCCTTCTCAAACTTTAGAATATCCTTTCTACTGGCACAATTGGCATTTCCTCAAAATCAATCATCGCATTGATCAATCCGACTTTCTGAAAAACAGAAATATCTTCGTCTCTGATTTCTTTTTCTGAGCTAATTCCCTGATCGAGCAACAATTGTCGTTTGGTTCCTTTTAGCAGAGGAGTGGTTGGTGTGAACCAAGTTTCGCCATCAAAAAAAAGCAAATTGGCAGCAAATGAATCAGTCGCCAAGCTGTTCTTAATAATGATAATGTCGTCGCAATTTTCGCGCTGAGTAAATAATTGTTGAAGAATTTGCCGGTCGGTGTATTTCAGGTGATAGTCAACGCTTTCGTGACAAACCACTTTCAGGCTTTGGATGGTTCTGGAAGCATAAGGTTCGATTTCAATATTCTCGATCGAACTGCCATACAAAACCCGAACTTTAAATACTCCGGAAATAAAGTTCTCAGGAACTATAATTGCTTTTACCAAATCAATCGTTTCTGCATCAGGAAACAATTCATTCATCGCACGATTCAATCTGGCTTGATGATATTCCAGATTTTGAACGACACCATTTTTTAGTTTCAATGACTCAAGTAATAGGGACATATACTTTCTGAATTAGTTCGTTGTATTCAGTTTGGCAATCGCTTAAAAAGGTGATTCCTCCCCCACTCTTGAAAACCAACTCCTCGCCTTCCGGTTCCAAATATCGGATTAAAACACAGCTATCCAGATTCTTTCCGTCGAAAATACCAAAGACACCGGTGTAATAACCCCGTTGATAGGACTCAACGGTGCGGATGATTTTCAGAGTTTTGGGTTTTGGTGCACCGCAGATCGACCCGGCAGGCAACAATTTTGCTAAAATAGTTCCAATTGACCGCTGATAATTTGCACGAAGTTTACCCGAAATCTTCGAGCTCATCTGCAACAATTCGCCACGATTAGTTTTGATTTTATCGATATACATGAAGCGATCCACCTCAACATCAGTCGCAACTATGCTCAAATCATTCCTGATCAGATCAACAATGGTATGATGTTCTGCCACTTCCTTTTCATCCTTAAGCAGAATTTGTTCTGCATTATTAATGCTGGAATCAATCGTTCCTTTCATCGGGAACGACGAGATAATTCCATCCTCGATCCGCACAAATATTTCGGGAGAGAAACACACAAACTGATTTTTCAACCAGATTTTGTAGGATGCCTCGCTTCGGTGAAAAATTTCTTCCGGAGTAAGATTTGTTTCTACCTTGGTTGGCATCGTGAGGTTGAGCAAATAAGTGTCGCCCTTGCGGATATGCTGCTGAACTTTGTTAAACGCTTGCTGATATTGCTCCAATTCAACAGGATGAACATTCCAGACAACCGGCTTATCCTGACTTATTGCAAGATGAAAATTGCTTTTTTCAGGTGTTTTCCAAAGGATTTCTGAAACGTTATCCGGCTCAAAAATCAATGGCTTTTCAAAATCAAAGTCGATCACAAAAACGAACGGTTTGCCTTGTGCTCCCAGTTCGTTCATTTGGTTGATTGTATGTTGCTGAATTTCGTTCATAACGGGGTTCAAAGATAGAAAAAAGATGGAAGTCGGAAGTCGGATCCTTCGACAAGCTCAGGAACCGAATGTCAAAATAAAATCTGCAAAATGCTTTTAAAAAGGATCGATAATTTATTTTTTGTGTAGTATTTTTGAATCATGAGTATTGCAAAAAACATAGACCTCGTAAAAGCCAGCCTACCGACTCAGGTTCAGCTTATTGCTGTATCGAAAACTAAGCCGATTGAAATGCTAATAGAAGCATACAGCCATGGACAAAGAGCTTTTGGTGAAAATAAGGTTCAGGAGTTGGTCGGGAAATTTGAGAAGCTTCCGAAAGACATTGAGTGGCATTTCATTGGCCATATGCAAACCAACAAGGTGAAATACATCGCCCCGTTTATCCATTTGATTCACGGCATTGATTCGTTTAAACTGCTCAAAACCATCAATACTGAAGCAAAAAAAATCGATCGGATAATTCCCTGCTTACTTCAGTTTCACATTGCTGAAGAGGAAACAAAATTTGGGTTCTCACTGGCTGAGGTTGAAGAAATGCTGGAATCTGATGAATTTAAACTTCTTGAACACGTGAAAATTTCAGGAGTAATGGGAATGGCAACTTATACCGACGATGAAAATCAAATCCACAAAGAGTTTGCGAGCCTGAAAACTTACTTCAATCAGTTAAAATCGAGCTATTTTAAAAACAGTCCCGAATTCAAGGAAATTTCAATGGGAATGTCTGGCGATTACCGGATTGCTGTCGAAGAAGGAAGTACGATGGTTCGGATCGGAAGTACAATTTTTGGCGAAAGGAGTTACAATTCCGAAACCTTATGAATCAATTGATTGTTATTTGGTCAACACACCAAATCCAATCGATATGATTAATCTGGAAACCCAATACATGGGATTGAAATTAAAAAATCCCATCATCATAGCCAGTTCTGGCCTTACCAATTCCATTGAAAAAATTAAAGACCTCGAAAAAGCAGGAGCAGGAGCGATTGTCCTGAAATCAATTTTTGAAGAACAGATCAACAACGAAGTGAACAGCCAGGTCAATCGCCAACCTCAGCATTTAATTCCTGAAGAAGAGGACTTTACATGGAATTACACGCGCAATAAATTAATCACTAGCCATCTGAATTTGCTGAGTGAAGTAAAAAAAGAAACCGAAATTCCGATTATCGCCAGCATCAGTTGTATGTCGACATCTGAATGGGTTGTATTTGCCAAAGATTTGGAGAATTCAGGAGCCGATGCGCTCGAACTCAATTTGTTTTTTGTGCCAACTGATCCGAATAAAACTTCAGAAGAAATTGAGCAACAATACCTAAGAATTGTTTCGGAAGTCAGAAAGAACGTAAAAATTCCAATATCAGTAAAAATCGGATTCAATTTCAGTAATTTGGTCGCCATGGCTAGTAAACTTACCTCAAGTGGCGCCGATGCTCTGGTCATGTTCAACCGATTTTATGAACCCGATGTCAATCTTGAAAAACTGGAGTTGACCTCATCCGAAGTTTTTAGTTGTCCGGAAGATATTCGCCGTTCGATGCGTTGGATTGGACTCATTTCGTCACAAATACCTAATGTTCAAATTGCTGCCGGAACAGGCATTCATGATGGCGAAGCCGTAATTAAACAACTATTAATTGGCGCTCAGGTCACTCAGATTTGTTCTTCGGTTTACATTAATGGTACTCAGGTAATCGCCGAAAT
>JBBQXI010000386.1:0-3810 GCA_038209805.1 Bacteroidales bacterium
GTGTGGTTTCAGAAAAGACTTCATCCGCCAACTTAAAAAAGTATGCAGTTGCAGTATTCAGTGTTCAGAAGTTCAAGCCTTGAGACTGGAAACTGCGACTGAACACTTTTTTTATTCCTCCATGATCAAACTTCCCTGTTCGTCGAATTCCCAGAAGGGCGCCCAGGCAATTTCCCACGCGTGTCCATCCGGATCGGCAAAATAGGAATCGTATCCTCCCCAGAAGGTGTCTCGGGGTTCTACCAGCGACTTGGCTCCTGCGGCAATTGCTTTTTGATGAGTTTCGTCCAAATCTTCCCTGGTTCTGGTATTGATGGCAAGGGTAGTGCCAGAAAATCCCGAGCGTTCGGCAGGAATTCCGGCATCTTCAGCCAATAAATTGATGGGGTAAAGTCCGAGTATAATTCCGCCGTGATGGAAAAATACAATCTGATCACTGCTGCCTTTTGCCGGTTTCCAGCCAAAAGCATCCTGATAGAACTGGCGCGACCGCGGAAGATCTGCAACTCCAAGTGTAACGATGTTTAAACGTAGTTTCATGGTTGTATTGTATTTGTTTCTTGTTAACTGCGACTGACTGCGACTTTATTATATTCTTCTCAGGTGAAAAAATTCCTTCAATTCTTCTTTTCGCTCTTTCGGTAAATTATGCCAGCGGATTCCCTGAACAGCTCCTTCCAGACCTTGTAACATACTAAAACAAGCAGTTTCGTCAATGGTTTGTAGCCGAATGAATGCTTGTTCGCTTCCAATTGCGCACAGTTCTTCCGGAGTTGTAATTCCAACTTGAATCAGTTTCTCCGCAACAACTTTGCCGATATTCTCCATTTGGGTTAAATCTTCGATTTTTGAATCCATTGAACACAATTTTGGTTTTATTACAAAGATAAATAAAGCATTCTGAAGTTTTGTGACTATAAATATTTAGGTGCTTTGTCCTTTATAAATTCAGGAACCTCTCTTGATTTTCTAATGTTTGTTAATGCGTACTCTTTTACTTGGCAACTTCTTTTAAGTCGCTCATTTTTTTTTGTTTATTTATACTGAATTCCTAAATCGGCTTAACTTTATGAGTAAATCGTGTATTCTCTTCTGTAATTGTGGCGCGGGTGTAATTACTTCGGAAAAATCGCAACAAATCAAATACAATCTTAAATCACTTGATGCTGATGTTTATCAGCTTGATGATTTTTGTGGAATTGTTTTGGGCAGAAAAGATTTTGTTCGTGCTATCAATGAGAAATACGAGCGAAAAGTAATGATAGCCTGTTATCCACGAGCAATTAAAAACCTGTTGGCTCAGAACGATCTGGAACTTTCAGGGTTGGAAGTTTTAAATTTCAGGGAGCTTTCGGTTGCCGAAATAGAATCGAAACTCCGGAATGATTTCTCATTTACTGAAGGTAAAGCTACCGAGACCCAGATTGAGAGCGGTCTGGATGTTCCGGCGTGGTATCCGGTAATTGATCAGCCATTGTGCATTGATTGTGGAAAATGTTTCAAATTCTGTTTATTCGGTGTTTATACATTTGGCGACAAAAAGCTGAAGGTTGTTAATCCACTCGCCTGCAAAAACAATTGTCCAGCTTGCGGGCGGAATTGTCCGACTTCAGCCATCATTTTTCCGCGGCTGAAAGAAGGTGGAGTTTTGGCAGGCGCTGAACCCGGGGCTGAGCCTCAGTTTAAAGGAATTTCGGCTGATGGTAATATGATTGCGACGCTAAACCAACGCTCGGCATTGCGACGGAATATCTTTAGGGCAGGACTGGTTGAACAGGCAGAAGCTGAAAGGCAAAAAGCGTTGGATGAATTGAAGGATTTATAAAAATAAAATGGGACTTCTAAAAAATATACTGATCCGGAGCGACCGAAAATGCTTGTACAAGTTTGTTGTGAACATGGGCATCAAAGGCTCTATGTCGTTTGCCCGTTTTCAGAAAAGGCAAAAGAAAGGCGAATTTTTCCCGGCTTTTAACTTTATTTCGGTCACCGACGATTGCAACCTGAATTGTCAAGGATGCTGGGTGATGGGGAAGGAGAAAAACAGCCGTTTGAAACCTGAACAAGTTGACCGGATCATAGATGACACAAAAAAGATGGGTTCCTATTTCTTCGGAATCCTGGGTGGCGAGCCTTTGTTGTATAAACCGCTTCCTGAGATCTTCAAAAAGCATTCGGATTGTTATTTTCAGTTATTTACCAACGGAACGCTAATTACACCTGACGTGGCTGAAACGCTACGCCAGTGCGCCAATGTGACTCCGCTCATTAGTTTTGAAGGCGACGAGCAAGTTGCCGATGTGCGTCGTGGTGGAAAAGATGTGTTTCAATCGGCGAATGCTGGCATCGACAATTGCGTGAAAGCTGGTTTGATCACGGGTGTGGCCATCAGCGTCTGCAAGTCGAACCTCGAAATGGCTATGTCGCCAGAATTTATTCAATCGTTGATCGACAAAGGAGTAGCTTATTTGTGGTATTACATTTACCGGCCGGTTGGTCAATCCCCAAATTATGAACTGGCGCTAAGTTCTGATGAAATTCGTCAGCTTCGTCAGCACATGGTTGATGCCCGGATGGAATACAGTATTGCCATAATTGATACCTATTGGGATGCCGATGGAAATGGCATGTGTCCGGCAGCTGAAGGCCTGAGCCATCACATCAATGCTTCAGGATATGTTGAGCCGTGTCCGATTATTCAGTTTGCTGCCGATCATGTCGATGACAAACCGCTGGATCGTCTATATGCAGGATCTGGATTCCTAAGCGATTTCAGAAGCAGTATTCAACAAAAAACCAAAGGTTGTGTTGTGATGGAAGATCCTCAATGGCTGGCCGAATTTGTGCAAAAACATGATGCGAAAAACACGTCAGGAAGAAGAGGCGAACTCGAGCGATTACGCATGGCTCCTTTAACCAATAGCCATGGTTCTTGCGAAGTTATTCCGGAGAAAAGCCGGATTTACCGCTTTGCCAAGCGACGGGCGTTTTTCGGATTGGGAGCCTATGGCTGATTTACGATTAGAGTATTTACCATTTACTATTTGGAGACAAGTAAATGGTAAATAGATAAATACTAAATAATTTGAAGATTAAAGAAAACATACTTGTAGTTCCTGAAGAAGCACTTACCCGAAATCGGTTGAGGAAATCGGCACGTACATTAGTTGCCGAAAGAGGTATTTTGCCACCGGCAAGTTTCGCGTTGATTAGTCAATTGGCTGATGAGGTGATTGCATTGACCGATACCAATACCAGTTTTCGCGAATTTGCCATGGTGGTTTGCGGAAACGAGATTTGGCGGCCAATCGTAGCAGCAACTCCCTATAATCGCCGGCTTTTACTTTTGCCTCAATGCCTGAAAAATAGTAGTTCGTGTCATGCTGAAATTGACGAGTTGGGTTTGATTTGTGCCGGCTGCCAAAGTTGTCAGATTGATTCGATTTTGCAAAAGGCCGAATCGCTTGGTTATGCCACACTTGTTGCAGAAGGAACAACAGTTGCTGTCAGCCTGGTTCAGGAAGGAACAATTGATGCCGTGATAGGCGTAAGTTGTATGTCGGTACTTCAGAAATCGTTTGAGCCGGTCTCGAGAGCTGCAGTCCCTGTAATTGGTATCCCGCTTTTATTCGAGGGTTGCGCCGAAACCGATGTTGATAGTCGTTGGCTCAATGATGAGCTGATCGCTTTTCAGGAAAATGAAAAATTTCGGAGCATATCGGTCTCGGCGTTGAAGGAAACTGTAACACATTTTTTTACTGAAGATACTCTTGCCAAAGCTTTTGGATCTGTTGATGATCGTACCTGTCA
>JBBQXI010000387.1:0-3797 GCA_038209805.1 Bacteroidales bacterium
TTGTAATTTTAAGGCCAAATCAAACATATACCGAATATGTTAATTCAATTTGCAACAAGCATAAAAACAACGCTAATTCTCCTATTGTTTACAATTGGCGGATTAAATTCATATGCAGATATTTCATCTAAAAACCAGATCCAAAACGACACGCTTGCGACTCTAAAACCGCTAGTTTCTCAGGCTGAAGTATTTGTTATTCCTGAAAATGCGAGAAAGGCGGCGATCGATTTTCAGGTGAATTCGGAAATCAGTTACTTCAGTTTTAGCCATTTTGTAAAAGACGAATCGAAAAAAATATTTTACTCGGCCTGGCTGAAAGGAAAAGAAGTCAGCAAGCTTTCGGCACAAACCGACAGTTTGCGAAAATCGTACTCCGACTCGTCTGACGATCAGAAAGAAAAAATTTCGGCACTGATTTTAAAAGCAGAAGGACAAATGATGACCTTGAATGAAGAGATTCCTGATTTATACGAGAAAGCCCGAAACGAGGAAAAACAGTACTGGCAATCCGCTTCATCAGACGAAAAAGTAAAGTTTCAGGAAAAAATCAAAATTTACCAAGACAGCATACAACAAGCAATTGCAGTTTTGAATAAACAAAAAGTACCCGACACGATTACGTATTACAAAGCTGAGTCGAAACCTGTCGCCAATACTGAACCAGCTACTACAGTAACCTATAAAATTCAGGTTGGCGCATATAAAGGAAAATTACCTGACGCAGCAGCCAAATCGATAAAAAAACTGGGGATGCTTAGAAAAGTAGAAAGTTACAAGGACGAAAAAGGTGTTACAGTTTACACAACTGGCAGTTTGAAGCGCTATCAGGAAGCCTTAACTTTACAAAGTCAGGTTAAGCTGGAAGGAATAAAAAATGCATCTATTGCAGCATACAACAACGGGAAAAGAATCACGCTGGATGAAGCCCGCAAATTAAATAACGAACCTGATAAGCCATAAGGATTTTTAATTTGCTTGTAACAAAAAACGACAGAAATTGTATTAGCTTTAGGGTATTTCAAGCACAAAACTCAAATGGAATACAGGCAATCAGAGCACGCGGTATTTCAATTTATTAAAACGTATTTAATATCCAAATCATGACACGAACTGCGCCACATAAAGAAAAAGATGAAGAACCGGATGTTCAGGATAAAAAAGAAAAGTTTTTGGTTCTTCACAACGACGACTACCACACCTTCGATTATGTGATCGATGCATTAATCACTGTTTGCGAACACGATACGATTCAGGCAGAACAATGTACCCTTTTGGTGCATTATAAAGGAAAATGCGACGTAAAGAAGGGAAGTTTTTCTTATCTTAGACCAATGAAAAACGCTCTGGTTCAAAAAGATCTCAGGGCGACCATCGATTAATCCTGAACTATGAACTTCCTGATCATTATTTTCCTGATTATTTTGGGTATTGTCTTGTTGCTGATTGAGGTCACCATTTTGCCCGGAATAACTGTCGCCGGAGTCGGAAGTTTCCTTGTACTTGTTTACAGTGTTTATCTGGCATTCACTGGCTATGGATCGTTAGCAGGATTTCTGACACTTGCTTTTGTGCTGATTGCTGCGCCGTTACTTGTTTATAAGCTATTTAAAAGTAAAGCAGGCAAATCCATGGTACTCAATGCTGTTCTTTCCGGTCACACCAATGAAATTAATTCTGAAAAAGTAAAAGTTGGTGACATAGGAGTTACAATCGGCCGTTTAGCCCCAATGGGGAAAATAAAAGTAAACGATGAAGTTGTAGAAGTACGTTCAACCGGAACGTTTGTCAATCCGGGAGAACAAGTTAGAATCATTCACATTGAAAAATCACTGATTACAGTTGAACCTTTAAATATATCATAATGGAGCAAATTCAAGGTCTTGGAGTATTTGGATTGATCATCGGTATTTTTATCCTAATGGTCATACTTTTGTATTATGTCCCGGTTGGACTATGGTTTTCAGCCCTCGTGTCCGATGTTCGGATTTCACTGATTCAGCTCTTCCTGATGCGGTTTCGGAAAGTACCGCCGTCAGTTATCGTTCGTGCCATGATTGAAGGAACAAAGGCTGGATTGGTGCTTAACCGCGATGAACTGGAAGCCCATTATCTGGCTGGTGGTCACGTTGAAAAAGTGGTTCACGCCCTTGTTTCAGCACAAAAAGCCAACATTGAGCTTAGTTTTAAAATGGCTACCGCCATTGACCTTGCCGGACGTGATGTTTTTCAGGCTGTGCAAATGTCGGTAAATCCAAAAGTAATTGATACTCCTCCGGTGGCAGCGGTTGCCAAAGACGGAATCCAATTGATCTGTAAAGCCAGGGTAACCGTTCGTGCCAACATCAAACAGTTGGTTGGAGGTGCTGGCGAAGAAACTGTTCTCGCCCGTGTTGGCGAAGGTATTGTGTCATCCATTGGGTCGTCGCATACGCACAAAGCCGTATTGGAAAACCCTGATTCGATCTCGAAAGTTGTATTGGGAAAAGGGTTGGATGCAGGAACGGCATTTGAAATATTATCTATTGACATCGCCGACATCGATATAGGAAAAAACATTGGAGCTGGCTTGCAAATGGATCAGGCTGAAGCTGATAAAAACATTGCTCAGGCCAAAGCTGAAGAGCGCCGTGCAATGGCAGTAGCCCTTGAGCAGGAAATGAAAGCAAAAGCTCAGGAAGCGCGCGCCAAGGTTATTGATGCCGAAGCTCAAATTCCGATGGCCATTGCAGAAGCTTTTCGTAGTGGAAATCTAGGAATTATGGATTACATGAAATATAAAAACATCATGGCCGACACAGCTATGCGCGATGCCATCTCGAACGAAGAACAGAACAAGAAGAAAAAATAGACATCTGTTTCACAGAAACGAAAAAACCTTGTCGCAAAACGGCAAGGTTTTTTTATAAACTCAACGAATTACATTCAAGTGACATATCCAACTCATCAACCATCGTATCCAAATCCAGACTCATCAGTTTGACTTCATTTTTCCCTCGGTTAATGTATTCAGTTAATCCATCCAGATTTGCTGTCTGCATTGAGTCAATGTTGAATTCCTTATTTTTCAGTTCCATCAGCTTTCCCAATCCTGCTTTGCAGAACAATTCAATCAGCCCAGGATATTTTTCTTCTTTAAGCTTTACAAAGGTACTCAACCGGTCAATCTTCCAATAGGTAATATCTTCTTTCCCAAGTCCTGTCAGCTTTCGCAAACGCACGCCTTCCGGCGAGGAGTTATGGGTAATAAACAAGAAGGTGCGAAACAGCAATTTATCCTCTGCAACATTGGCAACCAAGTAACCGATCTTTACACCAAAAACCTTAAACGGCAAAAGCAAGTATCCATGATAGCTTACAAATTGCGAAATGGTGTGTGTATTTTCCCATAGCGCATAGTTAATGGCTTCCTGATCCAAAAGATCCAATCGCTCTTTCAGTCTGGTCAAGGCATGAGACTGGATAAAAACATCCAAGGCCTTTTTGTTTCCTTTGTAAAAATCCAACAATAGCGAAACATCCACAGATAGCCAACCAATGGGTGTTACAGCTGATGATAATGGTTGTGCCAATTGAAATGCAGGCCTTTTGCTCCCGTTTATGGTTATCATGCTTTTTTGAGCAGGGAAACCATATATATCACAGATAAGTTCCAGCTTAAGGTTCTCTTTACAAAGGGGAGCTGGCCGAATATATGCACCGTAATATTTTTGATCCGGACTACTTAAACTGGTGACCATTTTTACATAGTTGAGCAAAAACTGCATGTAAAATGCATCCATAAATGTTTTTCTCGT
>JBBQXI010000388.1:0-3767 GCA_038209805.1 Bacteroidales bacterium
GGGATGGATATCAGTAAATATAAACTTGATAAGGAATAAGTAAAAATGAGACATAGTAAAAAATTCAACCATTTAGGTAGAACAAGCGCTCATCGGAAAGCAATGTTGTCCAATATGGCCAACTCTTTGATTTTTCATAAACGTATTGCAACGACCGTAGCTAAAGCTAAGGCCTTAAGAATATATGTTGAGCCACTTATTACCAAAGCTAAAGACGATTCGACTCATTCACGCAGGGTCGTGTTTGAATACTTGAAAAGCAAAACAGCTGTTGCAATGTTATTCAGAGATGTTGCTGAAAAAGTAGCTGATCGTCCAGGCGGTTATACCCGGATTCTTAAAACAGGAAATAGACTTGGTGACAATGCAGAAATGTGTATTATCGAGTTGGTCGACTTCAACGAAAACATGTTGGCTGCTAAAGAAAGTAAAGCCAAACCTGTGAAATCACGTCGTGGTGGCAAGAAAAAAGTAGATGCTCCAAAAGCTACTGCTCCTGTAGCTCCAGTTGTCGCTCCTGAAGTAACAGAAGTTCCTGAAGAAAAAACTGAAGAATAGATAGATTTTTAGATAGTAAAAAAGGCTGATGAATAATCAGCCTTTTTTTTCTTTCACAAATTGCAATATGTTAAATTGTGGATAGTATTATTCTTAATCAAATATTTAGAATATTTCTTGTCTTAGATTGAGTTGAATGTTAATTGAATTTAATAATTCACTTATATCTACTGGTTTAATCAAGTAATCACTTCCCCCATTTTTCATGCAACGCATTCTATCGTGTTCAAAATCGTTAGTCGTAACAAAGATGATAGGGACATGTTTATTCTTTGCATTTATGGACTTTCTGATTCGTAGTGTGGCTTCAGCACCATCCATAACGGGCATCGACAAATCCATTAAAACAACATCATAACTATTTTTCTCAAGCATTTCAACTGCTTCAAGTCCATTGTCAGCCGTTTCTATTTCATAATACTTTTTTAAGGAGTAGTATAGAAATTTCTGATTAATAGGATTATCGTCAACAATTAATAGCTTCACTGGTATTTTTTTACGGAGATTACTTTGAAACTATGAAAGTACTGAATTTGATAATTAAAAAGAAGTATTTTTGGTAACTCAAATACTACGTTGGATAGTTGAAGTTCAACTTTTGATTTATAAACCTTAAAATCGAACATATATGAGCGATGATAATAAGATAATTTTTTCGATGTACAGGGTAAGCAAGACTTATCCTCCGCAAAAGCAAGTTTTGAAGGATATTTCCTTGTCTTTTTTTCTCGGTGCAAAAATTGGGATTATTGGATTGAACGGCTCTGGGAAATCAACTTTACTAAAAATTATTGCCGGACTTGAAAGTTCTTATCAAGGCGAAGTTGTTTTTTCGCCTGGATATACTGTCGGATATTTAGAACAGGATCCACAGCTTGACGATTCGAAAACGGTAAAAGAAATTGTACAGGAAGGAGTTCAGGAAATAGTAGATGTTTTACAAGCTTATGAAGACATTAACCTGAAATTTGGTGATCCTGATGTTTATGAAAATCAGGATGTCATGGATAAACTTTATGAAGAACAGGCTGTACTTCAGGATAAAATTGACCATTTCGATGCATGGAATCTCGATGCAAAACTTGAACGCGCTATGGACGCATTGCAGTGTCCTCCAGATGATCAGCCGGTTGGTGAACTTTCCGGAGGTGAACGCCGCAGGGTTGCTTTATGCCGTCTGCTATTGAAGGAGCCTGATGTATTGTTGCTTGATGAGCCTACCAACCATTTAGATGCTGAGTCGATTCAGTGGCTCGAAATGCACCTGCAGCAATACAAAGGAACCGTGATTTGTATTACTCACGACAGATATTTCCTTGATAATGTGGCTGGATGGATTTTGGAATTGGATCGTGGCGAAGGCATTCCATGGAAGGGAAATTATACCTCATGGCTCGATCAAAAATCGAAGCGAATGGAGCAGGAAGAAAAAGTTGCTTCGAAACGCCGCAAATCGTTGGAACGCGAGTTGGAGTGGATTCGAATGGCTCCCAAAGCCCGTCAGGCGAAATCGAAGGCTCGTATGGGAGCTTATGATCGTATGGTTAACGAAGATGTAAAGCAGAAAGAGGAAAAACTTGAAATTTTTATTCCGAACGGACCACGTTTGGGCGAAAAGGTAATTTCTGCTGAGTCTGTTGCCAAAGGTTATGGTGACCGTTTGTTGTTCGAAAACCTGAATTTTGTGCTTCCACCCAACGGTATTGTTGGAGTTATCGGTCCAAATGGCGCTGGTAAAACGACATTGTTTAAACTGATCATGGGTTTAGAAAGTGCGGATCAGGGTACTTTCGATGTTGGCGAAACAGTAAAGCTGGCCTACGTCGATCAGACTCATAAAGCCATCGATCCTGAGAAAACCGTTTATCAGGTAATAACTGGTGGAAGCGACTTGATTTCGGTTGGCGGGAAACAATTGAATGCACGCGCTTATGTTTCAAGGTTTAATTTTGGTGGTGCCGATCAGGAAAAGAAATGTGGATACCTTTCAGGTGGTGAAAGAAATCGCTTGCATTTAGCTTTGGCATTAAAAGAGGAAGGAAATGTTTTGTTGCTTGATGAGCCTACCAATGACATTGATATAAATACTTTGCGTGCGTTGGAAGAGGGTTTGGACAACTTTGCTGGTTGCGCCGTGGTTATCTCGCACGATCGCTGGTTTCTCGACCGTATTGCCACACACATTCTAGCATTCGAAGGCGATTCGAAAGTTGTGTTCTTCGAAGGTGGATTTACCGATTACGAAGAAAACCGTAAAAAGCGGATGGGTGATACTAGCCCACATCGTGTGAAATACAAAAAACTGGTAAAAGACTAAAATATCAGTCAGAAGATAAAAGACAGAAGTCCGAAGTAATTAAAAATCTTTTCGGACTTCTTCTTTTTTATTTGCGAAGCTAAAATCGTAGTAACTTGTTAAATCATCTATTCCAAATTCTTAGATAATGCAAAAAGTAGTATCTCCTGAATTACTTACTGAAGTAACTCAAAAAGCTAAAAATTCACCCAGAGGCCGGATCAACCAAAATTTTCACGATGATTTGGCCGATCCGATTAACCGAATGCTGAATGCTTTTGAGCCGGGAACCTACATTGAGCCGCATAAACATGAAAATCCTGATAAGCGGGAAGTTTTTGTTTTACTACGGGGAAGTTTGGTAGTAGTGTTTTTTGATAACTTGGGGAATGTGACCGATTTTGTTTGGCTTGATAAGGATAAGGGAAACTATGCGGTTGAGATTCCGGTGGGAATGTGGCATTCGTTATTTGCGCTCGAATCGGGTACAGTTGTTTATGAAGTGAAAGATGGTCCATATTTACCCATGAACGATAAAAATTTTGCGAGTTGGGCCCCAAAAGAAGGTGATTCGGGTTGTGAAGAATACCTGAAAAACTTGACCAATCAATATTATAACCGATAAAAAAGGATTCCGTTGTGGGTTTGTGTTGAAATTCCTTAATTTTGCGACTTCAGAAATAAATAGACATGGCTCAGAAACCTTCAATCCCAAAGGGAACACGCGATTTTTCACCGGCTGAAATGACCAACCGGAACTATATTTTCGATACCATCAAAAGTATTTTCCGTTTGTATGGTTTTCAACCCATTGAAACTCCGGCAGTTGAAAATGTTGAAACTCTTATGGGGAAATATGGAGAGGAAGGAGATAAATTGATTTATAAGATCAGAAGTAATAAATCACTGTACG
>JBBQXI010000389.1:0-3745 GCA_038209805.1 Bacteroidales bacterium
AGGTAACATGGCCGAAAGTAGCGCGTAGCCTTCCAATTTTTCTTCGGCAGTTTCGAACGTGTGCCCAAGTAAATTGAGCATCTCCAAAATATACGATTTCTGAATCTCAGACATTCCGGAAGCAAAACTTATTGGATTGTATCCATGATTGATAACCGAAGTCGCATTGGGTATCAACCTTACAATATGATTGATTGCTAATACTGCGGCCATTTTTGCAATAGTGATTTTAGGCGCCAGCGAAATGAATATGGTTTGGTCTGTTATTTCATCCTTGATTTTCTCCAGCGTTTCCATAATAACGGGTGGATGCAGAGCCAGAAAAACAACATCTTTCTTCGCAGCATCCGGTGCTGATGCCAGAACTTGGATGAATGGAAACTTTTGTTTCAGCTCCTTAAGTGTTTCTGGATTGGAATCGAAAACTGAGATTGATTCGAAGATTGCTTTTTTATTTACAAAGGCTTGCAGAAAAATCCTTGTAATTCTGCCTCCACCAATAAAACCGAGTGATTTTGTCTTCATTTTGGTTGATTTTTGTTCTTATAAATTTAATGGATTATAATAAGATTCCGACACAATTTCTATCCTAAAGTACAGCGATTTACCTATTTCTTTTCATCGCTTGAAAAAGGGTTTTATCGCTGTGTTCGGTAATTTACGAACAAAAGAAAATTAATTTTTCCAGTCCACCAGCCAATTCCTGAAATTATAGATTGAATGGCCTGTACGGTAAAATAAATGACTAATTTTGGGTACTGAACTTAACGAAACCGAACAGTTATGAACGCGAAAGAACCTAACTCTCGTAGAAATTTTCTGAAAGCTGCCGGTAGTGCATCGCTTGGTATAGCCGGAATAACTGCAATTGGAAATACTTTGCCTATTGAAATTCAGGATAAAAAACAATCAGGACTTCTTTTTTTGAAAGACATTTCAGGACTAAAAGACCGTATTGAGCGCGTGAAGATTGCAACTCTTGGAATGCAGCGGTACGATTGGGAGCAGGGCACCGTTGCGCAGGCATTTCTCGAAATGGGAGCACTGGATTTAGCTATTTCGTTTGCTAGAGGAGCAATTCTCAGGCAGGAAAAGGGTAGGTTCTCGGTCTTGAAAGGAAATGGACCCATTAACGATTGTTCGAGTGTAGGCGAAGTTGTACTTTTTGCAGCAAAACAAACAGACGATCCGATCTTTCAAAATGGTGCCGATGAAATGCTGAATGTGATAAAGACCAGCAATCATAAGTCTTCTGACGGAATTATTTACCACACACAAGAGCCGCAAAAAGGAATCTGGTCGGACGCCACTTACATGTTGCCACCATTTTTGGCTGCTGCAGGAGAATTTCAGGAGGCGATGAAACAAATTGAAGGTTACCGAAAATACCTCTACAACGAGCAGGATAAATTATACTCACACATGTGGGACGATGAGAAAAAGCGACTGAACCGCGCGGATTACTGGGGCGTTGGAAATGGTTGGTCGGCAGCCGGAATGACCCGGGTACTTAAAATGTTACCTGATTCTATGGCTACTGAGAAAAAATTGCTTATCGAATATATTAGTGATGTGATTGATGGTTGCCTTAAATATCTCAGGCCTGATGGATTGTTTCATGATGTGGTAAACCGTCCGGATACTTTCGTCGAAGTGAATTTGAGCCAGATGCTTTGCTATTCCATTTTCAGAGGTGTTGCTGCCGGATATCTGGATCATTCCTATCTCAAACCAACTGAAATTATGCGGAAAGCTGCCAATGACAAGGTGGACAAACTTGGTTATGTGCACGATGTGTGTGGTGTTCCAAGTTTCGATCGTCCTTATTTTGCACCTGAAGGTCAGGCTTTTTATTTATTGATGGAAACCGCAGCAAATGATTTGGTGAGGAAGAAAAGGTAGGAACAGTCAATGTCTAATTATTACAGAATTTTATACCGAAGAGGCCGCTACAATTTTATTTGTGGCGGCCTCTTTTTTCTCCAATTAAGCTTGAATTAATCTGAAACTCCCTGGCGATTACCACCTGAGTCTTTCCACTGGAAAGAGTGCGGCCATTTGGCTGTCTCCGTTGTAATTGAAGTATGACATGTATGGCAGGCAATTTTTACCCGAGGAGAAGTTCCGGCATGTTTTTCAGCAAACTCTTTAATTTCTGAATCACCACGAGAGCTTTTGTGGCATATTCCGCAGCTACCAATCGATTTAACCGGACGGTTTGAACCCTGGTATTGCAGTTCCTGGTAGTTGTCCTTGGCATTTAGCGAAGGAACCATGGCATGTGGACTTCCATGACAGGCTGAGCAGAATAGATTCCCGTGACCATGTGCATTTTTGTATAGTGTGGTTCCGGTATCAACACCAGCAACCCCTTTATGGCAGCTTACGCAGTTGGGTTCACCTACCCATGGTATTCTTTTACCAGTACTTATCGTTGAAGCTACATTGGCCATACTACCATGACAAGTGGTGCAATTTCCATTAGCAGAAGTATGGCGGGCACTGCGGCTACATTTTGTAGTCGCACCCGGGTGACAATCGTAACAGGAAGCCCCTTTGGTTGCATGGTAGCCATGTATTGCTTGCGACAGATATTTACCTGAACTACCGGGCCCGGTTGTTCCCAAGGCGGGTGAACCATGACATCCGGCACATAGAACAGGTTTGCTACCCATCAGCTTTGTTCCGTGAGCGATATCATGTTTGGTCAGTATATCATCGAAAGCATTGGCTCCGTGACACTTGGCGCAATTAATCTCGTCAGAGGTTGGAATCACAGTTTTTGTGGTTGCCACAATTTTACCTGTGGCATCTTTTACCGTTATGGTCGCTTGTTGATATGGATCTTTAACTCCTGAGTCATAGACAGGCACCACTGGGATACCTTCTGCGCTAAAAAATCCAGTTTCTGCTTTCATATTACCTTTTAGACCGTTTCCTGTCAATCCAATATTGGGTGCTGGTGATACACCGAAAAGCTTCTGGGCATAGGTCCAGAACTGTCCAAAATTTTGTTTTCCAACTGAATAGGTGTTGTTGTCGATTGAATAAGAGACCGTTAGGCCTGTTGTTACAACAGTTGGAACCTTACCTCTTTTCACAACCTGCACCTTTAAGTTGTTGTAAGGGGGTAGAATTACCATCTTGTCGTACGATGGATTCAGACAATGCATGCCCAAATCGTTCCATGCAAAAACAACATAGGTATTGGTCCCGCCAAATACTACATTACTCGTTGCTGCGGCTTTTTCAGTCGGAATATCTGATATTCCCGTCTGATCTTCCACTGTTTGTTTCGAACAACCCCATGTTACAAATGAAACAAGCAGCACCACTTTCCATCCTGAAATTAATTTTTCCATCTGCTTAAATTTTTAGTTTGTTCATATCTTCTAATGCTTGTATATTACTGATATAAAGCAATTATAAGTGAAAAGTACATTTTATATTTTTCATTATAACGTGACGTTGACAAACATCAGTATGTTGAAAAATATTTAACATATTTACAATACATACATGAATCTATATATTTACTAATATATAAAGGTGGTGTAGTTGTTGATTGAATAATGTTGATATAGTTTTTGGCTATCTAATTTATAATCAGTATAAATAAATATTGGAGATTTTTCAACTATTTGGATCTATCAGTATCGGATTTTGAGCAATGCAAATGGCATTGCTAAGTCATACAATCAAAAATTTCAAGTATTTGATTGTATTAATATATCTGGACGACTGT
>JBBQXI010000390.1:0-3744 GCA_038209805.1 Bacteroidales bacterium
CCAAACCAACTTCAATAACAGCTACATCAACATTCATGCTCCGAAAATAATCAAAAGCCATCGACACCGTAAGTTCAAAAAACGAAGGTTCCACCTGTTCAATTTCGTTTTTTGCCTGAAACATTTCGGTGAACTGAACCACCGCATCTTCAGAAATCATTTCACCATTTACGCGGATTCGTTCCCTGAAATCTTTCAAATGCGGCGAAGTATAGAGACCCGTTTTGTAGCCGGCTTCCTGTAAAATGGAGGCAAGCATGTGCGAAACCGATCCTTTGCCGTTCGTTCCAGCCACATGAATCGTCTTAAATGAGCGGTGAGGATGACTAAACATTTCGTCGAGGCGAATCGTATTATCCAGGTTGTCTTTATAGGCTGCAGCCCCAGTTCGCTGAAACATAGGCAACTGACGATACAAAAAATCAAGCACTTGCTGATAGGTTCTCATGTGTAAAAAACTTATGGACACCAGTTTAAAAATAGAAGTGTAAAATTGAGAATTTAACTGCGATTACCTCAGATATCAATTCTAATTTTTCTAAATTTATGGAAACCTTAAAGATTACGGAGATGGCAAAGAAAAAGCAAACTAAAATTTTTGTGCTCGACACCAACGTGATTTTGCACGATCATACCAGCATTTACCAGTTTCAGGATAATGACATCGTCATTCCAATAACCGTTCTGGAAGAACTGGACAAATTTAAACGTGGAAACGACCCAATTAACTTTCAGGCAAGGGAATTTGTGCGCGAACTTGACGAAATCGTCGGCGATCAACTTTTTAACGGAGGTATAAAACTTGGTCCAGACAAAGGAAAACTGATTATAGAAACCGGAAAACCTATTCCTGAAGAAATGAAACATTCGTTTCGCGAAGACATTCCTGATCACCGTATTTTGGCCATAGCCATGTACATCGGCCAGAAATTTCCTGACCGGCCTACCATTTTGGTCACCAAAGATGTCAACCTTCGAATGAAAGCCAAATCGTTGAGAATTCAGTCGGAAGATTATTACAACGACAAGGTCAAAGACATCCAAATCCTGAACAAAAGTGTAACTGAATTAGAGAACTTTAACGATACGCTAATCGAAAAGCTGTACAGTGAAAATTCAATTCCGGTTGAACAAATGGAACTGAAAGAAACGCCCGATATAAACGAATATTTTATTATGAAATCGCCTAAGGCAAGTGTTTTGGGACGGTATGACGGTGGATTAAAAAAAATGGTTCGGGTTGAGAAAAAAACTGCATACGGAATCAAACCGCGCAATGCTGAACAAACCTTCAGTCTTGATGCTCTTTTTAATCCTGAAATTAAACTGGTTGCTTTAACCGGGAAAGCCGGAACCGGGAAAACATTGCTGGCTCTGGCCGCAGCACTCGAACAGCATAAAAGCTTCGGTCAAATATTACTGGCTCGTCCGATTGTTGCGCTGAGCAATCGCGATCTGGGATTTTTACCAGGTGACGCACAGGAAAAAATTAGTCCGTACATGCAACCCTTGTTCGACAACCTGTCAGTCATCAAGCATAATTTTAATGCCCGAAGTGCCGAATATCAAAAAATAGAAGAACTGCTGAAAGAAGAAAGCCTGGTAATTACTCCATTGGCTTATATCCGCGGAAGAAGTCTTTCAAACTCATACTTCATTATCGATGAAGCTCAGAACCTGACACCGCACGAAATAAAAACCATTATCACACGGGCTGGTGAAGGAACCAAGTTGATTTTTACCGGCGACCTTCAACAGATCGATTCACCTTATCTGGATATGAAATCGAACGGTTTGGCTTACATGACCGAAAAAATGCGGAACCACGAGATTTTTGCCCATGTAAACCTGCTAAAAGGAGAACGAAGCTATTTGGCTGAGCTTGCAAGCGATTTATTGTAATTTCTTGCCACAAAGACACAAAGAATTTTTATTGAAAAGAATACATGGAATATTCATCTTTATCTGTTCTCGAAGAGCAAATTGGAAAAGACATTGTCCATGCGGCGTATCTTGTTCATAGGTCATTAGGTCCCGGATTGCTTGAGAAGATATATGAAGTATGTCTGGCTCATGAACTGCATAAGATGGGACATAAAGCTTTGCGGCAAATTGATATTCCGATACAGTATGATGGGATAATATTTGAAGAAGGATTGAGGCTGGATTTACTCGTTGATGATCTCGTAATTATCGAATTAAAAGCTATCGAAATGATAAATCCATTATGGGAAGCACAGATTATCAGCCACCTAAAATTGACCAACTTGAGCCTTGTTTATCTAATCAATTTCAATGTCTCATTAATTAAAGAAGGAATAAGACGGTTTAGAGTTTAATTTATTCAACACTTTAATTCTTTGTGCCTTTGTGGCAAGTTTGCTTTTTCTTCTTATTCTTTTGTATTTTTACGGCCTGATGGAAAGGAATTCAATGGAATATTCAGGCAAAAAGGCTTCATTTTATACACTCGGGTGCAAACTCAATTTTTCGGAAACATCGAGCATCGCACGCCGCTTCGAGGAGGCTGGATTTGAACGTGTTGAGTTTACAGATCATGCTGATGCCGTGGTTATAAACTCGTGTTCGGTTACTGCCGAAGGCGACAAAAAAACACGGAACATCATTCGTCAGGCGGTCCGCAAAAATCCCGAAGCTTTGATCATCGTAACCGGATGCTATGCCCAGTTACAGCCCGAAGTCATTCAAAAGATTGAAGGTGTTGATCTGATTATAGGTTCATCTGAGAAACAGAATATCACCGAATACTTGGGTAATCTGAATAAAAAAGAACTAACCGAAATTCACATTCAGAAGCCGAAAGAAATTAAAAATTACTTTCATGCCTACTCCTTTGGCGACCGAACCCGAAGCTTTCTAAAAGTTCAGGATGGATGCGATTATTACTGCACCTATTGTACTATTCCGATGGCTCGTGGTCGTAGCCGAAACGACAGCATACAAAATACAGTGGCCGAAGCTCGTGAGATTGTGGCAAAAGGCACTCTGGAAATTATCCTGACTGGCGTAAATATCGGCGATTTCGGAAAATCAACAGGTGAAATATTTATTGATTTGCTGCGCGAACTCGATCTGATTGAAGGTCTGAAACGCATCCGGATTTCATCGGTTGAGCCGAATTTGCTGACGGATGAGATCATCGAATTTGCAGCACAATCGCAAAGAATCATGCCACATTTTCATTTGCCGCTTCAATCCGGTTCGAACGATGTTTTGAGCCTGATGAAACGAAAATACAAACGCGAAGTATTCGAAAGCCGTGTAGCAAAGATCAAAGCTGAAATTCCAAATGCCTTTATCGGAGTGGATGTTATTGCCGGAACCAACGGCGAAACCGACGATTTCTTCCGCGATTCGTATCGTTTTATTGCCGATTTGGACGTTTCACAACTTCATGCTTTTCCTTATTCTGAGCGCCCTGGAACCAAAGCTCTCGAAATAAAACCAGTAGTTCCGGTTGACGAACGCAAACATCGAACACAACGACTGATTTCGCTCTCGGATCGGAAAACAGAAGACTTCTACCGCCAGAATTTAGGCTCAGTGCACGAAGTACTCTTTGAAGAACAAAAAGATAAAAAGTCTATTTCCGGGTTTACAGATAATTACATCAAAGTGGAAACTAACTATCACGAAAATCTGGAAAATCATATTGTTTCAGTAAAATTGGAAAACATATTGCCGAACGGAAACGTTTGGGTAAGTGTCGTTGAAGCTCCCTTC
>JBBQXI010000391.1:0-3734 GCA_038209805.1 Bacteroidales bacterium
GCATTCTTATCGCTGTTTACTTTTGCGATGCTCGGACTGGTTATTGCAACCAATATTTTCCAGATGTACATTTTCTGGGAATTGGTAGGTGTTAGCTCATTCCTTCTGATCGGATTCTACTATCAGAAACCATCGGCAGTAGCGGCTGCTAAAAAAGCATTTATTGTTACACGGTTTGCCGATTTAGGTTTCCTGATCGGTATCCTGATTCTTTCGTTTGTTGCCGGAACTTTCGATTTCGCCAAACTGACTGAACCCGGAACAACAATTTTCGCAAGCGCTGCGTCAATGAGTTTCATGGGTATTTCGGCCATGACTTGGGCCATGACACTGATGTTTATCGGTGGTGCCGGTAAATCGGCCATGTTTCCGTTACACATCTGGTTACCCGATGCCATGGAAGGTCCAACTCCTGTTTCAGCATTAATCCACGCTGCAACCATGGTTGTTGCCGGTGTATTTTTGGTTGCCCGGATGTTCCCTGTAATACATTTTCAGGCTCCGATGACTCAGGAAATTATTGCTTACGTTGGTGGATTTACCTCACTTTTTGCTGCGGTAATCGCCATCACACAATACGATATTAAACGAATACTGGCTTTCTCAACCTTGTCGCAACTGGGTTATATGATGTTGAGTCTGGGCGTTTCAGGATACGGTGGCGAAGAAGGCTTGGGTTACATGGCTTCCATGTTTCATTTGTTCACACACGCCATGTTTAAAGCATTGCTTTTCTTAGGAGCAGGTTCAATCATTCATGCTGTACAGTCAAATTTAATGCAGGATATGGGTGGATTGCGGAAGTATCTTCCGATTACTCACATTACTTTCCTGATTGCATGTTTGGCGATTTCAGGTATTCCACCATTTGCAGGTTTCTTCAGTAAAGATGAAATTTTGGTGGCCGCGTTAGAGCATAACACACTGTTATTTGCAGTTGAGTATATCGTTGCCGGTTTAACTGCTTTCTACATGTTCCGACTGTATTTCGTTGTTTTCTGGGGAAAAGACCAACATTACCACCACACGCCACACGAGAGCCCGATGACCATGGCTATCCCATTGATGTTTTTAGCATTCATGTCAATCTTCTCCGGATTTTTACCTTTCCACGATTTGATCACATCGGATAAAATGGGTTTCGAAACTCACACCGACCTGATGGTTGCTATTCCTTCAGTTTTAATTGGTGTACTCGGAATTGCAATGGCCTGGATTCTTTACAAGAAAGAAAGCAATGTTCCAGCGAAAATGGCTAAAAGCTGGGGAATACTATATACAGCAACTTATAACAAATTTTATTTCGACGAAATTTATTTGTTTGTCACCCGGAAGATCATCTTCAACTATATTTCGCGTCCAATTGCCTGGTTCGACCGTCACATCATTGATGCATTTATGGTTGGAATTGGCTTGACGACCGAAAAAATATCGTATCAGATCAAGGGGATGCAATCAGGACAATTGCAGCATTATGCATTTGCGTTTATTGCCGGTACGTTAGCATTGGCGCTTTCGATGATCTATTTTATGATGTAGAGAATTGAATTTCAGATAAGAAACAAAAATTTAAAATATACAAAGGTGAATATTCTAACTTTATTGGTCTTAATCCCGGTTCTCACCATGATCGGAGTCCTTTTTACCAAGGATTATAAAGGTGCCCGGCTCGCTTCGGCAATCGGAATGGGTATAGAACTTATAGCAACAGTTTATCTGGTGCTTGCTTACCTTGCTGCACGAAAAACCGGGATGATGCACGAGATGCTATTTACATCTGACTTCATGTGGTACCCTAGCTTGAACATTCATTTTGCTTTCGGTGTCGATGGAATTGCTGTAGCCATGATTGGTTTGACTTCAATTGTGATTTTTGCAGGTATTTTTGCTTCCTGGGAACTTCAATTCCTGACAAAGGAGTTTTTCGTATCGCTCATATTGCTTGTTACAGCAGTTTACGGGTTCTTCATTTCACTCGACCTTTTTACCATGTTCCTCTTTTACGAATTGGCGCTGATACCAATGTATCTGCTTATTGGCCTCTGGGGAACAGGCCCGAAAGAAAAATCGGCCATGAAACTGACCTTGATGTTGATGGCCGGATCTGCTTTGATCATGGTTGGTATTTTAGGTCTTTATTACAATTCGGCTCCTAATGGAGGCCCACTCACATTTAACATTCTTGAAATCTCCAAAATAAACATTCCGGTTGCAGCACAACGCTTCTTCTTTCCATTCGCTTTTGTTGGATTTGGAATACTTGGCGCATTGTTCCCATTCCATACCTGGTCACCTGATGGTCACGCTTCGGCGCCAACCGCAGTATCTATGCTTCATGCAGGCGTATTGATGAAACTTGGAGGATATGGATGTTTCCGCGTTGCCATGTTCCTGATGCCACAAGCTGCACAAGAAATGGCATGGATTTTCATTATCCTGACAACGATCAGTGTGGTTTACGGAGCGTTCAGTGCCATTTGGCAAACCGACCTTAAATTCATCAATGCTTACTCTTCGGTAAGCCATTGCGGACTGGTAATTTTTGCCTTACTGATGATGAATCAAACAGCTATGGACGGAGCAATCCTTCAAATGATTTCACACGGTTTAATGACAGCCCTTTTCTTTGCCTTGATTGGGATGATTTATGGTCGTACACACACACGTGACATTCGGCAAATGGGCGGTTTAATGAAAGTAATTCCTTTCCTTGCAGTAGTGTATATGATTGCAGGGTTTGCTTCATTGGGTCTTCCGGGATTAAGCGGGTTCGTCGCAGAAATGACTGTTTTTGTCGGATCATTCCAACATCAGGATATGTTTCATCGCGTAGTTACAATAGTCGTTGCTTCTTCGATTGTTATTACTGCAGTATATATTTTGAAAGTCGTAGGAATGTTGCTTCTTGGTCCGTTAAAGGATCAGCATCATGCTGATTTGGAAGATGCCAAATGGTACGAAAAACTGAGTACCGTTACACTTGTGTTGGCGGTTGCAGCTATTGGTATTGCACCACTTTGGCTGTCTGACACCATCGTAGCAAGTTTGAAACCGATTGTTGCACGTTTGGCAATGGTCATTCCTTTTTAAACAAGGAAAGAGCCATCAGTCGTTAGAAAAATAAAAAAAACAAAACGGAGCGTTCCGGCTTCCCCCTCTCTCGGAGGGGGTTGGGGGAGGCTTTAAAAAACAAAAAATATGGATCTCGGACAATTTATACTCATGCGCCACGAATTACTGCTTACTTTAGCAGCACTCGCGATTCTGGTTGCTGAAATTTTTACCAGCGAAAAAAACAAATCGAAACTCATCAATTTCACCTTGGTACTTTTCGCTTTGGTAACCTTCATTGGTTTTATTCCAGGAGAAACCGGCAATTTATTTGGCGGGTCATTTCAATCGAGCCAACTGACCGTTTTTATGAAAAACGTTCTTAATCTGGCGGTGTTGATTGTCTTTCTTCAAGCTGAAGGATGGTTACGGAAACCGGAAAATGCGGACAAAATCAGTGAATATTTTATCCTGACCTTGTCAACACTGATCGGGATGAACTTCATGATTTCAGCAGGCGACTTTCTGATCTTTTATATTGGACTCGAAACTGCTACTATCCCGATTGCCGGGTTAGCCGCCTTCGACAAATTAAAAAGTAAGTCAGCCGAAGCAGGTATTAAATTGATCCTGTCATCTGCCCTATCTTCAGGAATTCTATTGTTTGGACTTTCGATGATTTA
>JBBQXI010000392.1:0-3728 GCA_038209805.1 Bacteroidales bacterium
GGAGGTGTATTCGGAACCGAGCCAACAGCAACGATTACCACATCAGGGTTTAATTCTTTTACCGTTTCAGGTTTTGCTTCTTGGTTAAGTATTACCGCGACTCCTGAATTAGTAACTTTATTAACCAGATAATTCCTGTAATTTCGCAAATCGATTTTCCTCTCATCAAGATCCGATATATTAATTAACCCGCCAAGTTTTTCTGATTTTTCGAATAAGGTAACCTTATGGCCGTAATCAATCGCAGTAATAGCTGCTTTCATTCCCGCAGGGCCACCACCCACGATTACAATGTTTTTTTGAGGTTTCTTAGTCTGTAAATCCATTTTGATGCGTTCTTCCCTGCAAAAAACCGGATTTACCGAACATCCATTCGTGAAATGCTCTGTAGCAACATGATAACATGAATTACATCTTAAACACGGAACGATATCCTTTTCCTGACCTCTAAATGCTTTATTTGGCCATTCAGGATCAGCAAGCAAACCTCTGGCCATCGCAATGAAATCTGCTTTTCCTTCGGCAAGTATGCGTTCTGCTTCATCGGGCATATTAATTGCGCCAACTGTAACAACAGGAATTTTGACTTCCTTTTTCATCGCTTCAGCCAGATGTACATTAAGACAGTGAGGGTAAAGCTCAATGGGTTCGACATAAGTTGTAAGGTCTAGATATTTATCGATACCGGAGGATACATGGATCATATCGATTTTATCTTCTATGCGTTTTACAAATTGAATAACTTCCTTTGGATCCATGCCATCCTCACAACGCTCATCACCGCTGATACGCATATCCAGCGGGTAGTCTGGCCCGACGGCCTTTCTAACTGCATCAACGATCATCATTGGGAAACGGATCCGGTTTTCAAAGCTCCCGCCATATTGATCGGTTCTTTTATTAAACTTTGGTGAAAGAAAT
Organism: Bacteroidales bacterium; assembly: GCA_038209805.1. Classification (GTDB taxonomy): domain Bacteria; phylum Bacteroidota; class Bacteroidia; order Bacteroidales; family Prolixibacteraceae; genus Aquipluma. The sequence continues at coordinate 922 of JBBQXI010000392.1, forward strand.
TGTGCTCCCAGCCAACCGTGTGCAAAGTGAATCATACACATATCAATTCCAAATCGTTGAGCACGGGCAGCAGCAGTTGCAAAATTGTTCGCAACTGTTTTCATATCGTCTTCGGTCATTGCATCCACTTTGGTAACAGTGCATTCAAAGCCTTCATTTCGTATCATATCAACAGGTCCCAGCGGATTTTTGCCCGTGCCGGAGGTATCGGCCCACTGACCTGCATGAAATAATTCCAGCGACACCTTAGCCCCGTACTGATGTATCACGTTTACCTGATCTAAATACGATTCCATAAATGGTTCAAACAGACCTGGCCAACCCCGTGCAATGCACGACCGGTCGTTATCAACATGGCTCGATCCCAGTATGATGAGCGCCGCGCCTCCCTTTGCTTTGTTGGCCAGCATCTCCATGTTATGTGCGGTGATAAAGCCACCACTCATCGGTGCTGCAATAATTCTGTTCTTTAATATCAGGCTATTTACTTTTAATGGACTAAAAAGATTTGGAAAGTGACTCATAATAATATCTCCGTAATTTTGAATATTTTTGAATTTAATTGTTCAATACATCCTGAAGTTTTTCACAGGTAAAGCTTTCAATACCAAAACATTGGCGTTATCGTGTTGTCTGGGCTATCACACCATTTGGCTGAGGCGATATCCAGCCTTTAGGTAACTCATACTTATGGCATTGGTTACATGACAAAACCGATTGACCATGCATTGAATGACAGGTATAACATTCCTTCTTTCCATGACGCGGGTCATGCTGGTTATAGGCGAATAAAGTATTCTTGTGATTTTTTGTGGCTTCAATAATCTTTGATTCAACATGGCAACCTGCTGACATGCAAAAACTTCGGGTTCCAATCTTTCTTTTCTCAAATGGGTAAGTGTAATTTCCTGAAACCCAATGCACGCCTTCACGGGTTTGTTCAATCAATTTTGATTCGTGACAATCAACACATTTTAGTTTAATTGAATCGCCTAAAGCATGCTTAGTAATCAGCAATGTAGTATCTCCCCCATAGTAATTCTGAACATAGTTGTTCATAGGTGTATGACATGATGCACAAAAACGAGGCTGCTGGTGCCAGATTAATCCACCAGTTACCATGCCTGATATTGCTGTAATCACAGCAAACGACACCAGCACCATTAGCCAGATTCTGCGACCGGGTTTATTTCCTGTATTTTTAATTCCTTGTATTTTCATCTGTTTATCTCCTTCGCACTTCTTGCTTTTGGGCGTATCTATTTGTATATTAACTGAATGATTTTGGACATGATTAGCGTTTTTCTAGGCTGATGGCTCCAATTTGGCCACATGTTTTCCAACGAGATATCCAAAAGTATAGCAGCGCCCCAATGACAAACCATAAACGAAAAGCGGATAATCTACCCCGCCATAAAACCCTCCACCAAGATTACCAACAGCATATAAACCTTTAATCGGATTGCCATCGGCATCAAGACACTGATGATTTTCATCAACAAGGAGTCCTGAACAGACTGCCGAAAGACGCAGCGTACGGTGAATACCATAGAAGGGTGGCTTATTGATTGGGAAAAGCTGATTAGCCGGTTTGCCAAAATCAGTGTCCATACCAGAAGCTGCCAGTTCATTATACCTTTTAATTGTTGCAACCAATGTGGCCGGGTCAACTTCAATTTTCACAGCAAGTTCTTCAAGCGTATCAGCTTTATGAGTATTTATGAACGGAGTCGAAACATGATCATGCGGGCCAGCTTCATCAGGCATGTAATTTTTTAATCCTTCAGGAGGCACCAACACACCGGGCCATTTTGCTGCCTGAGTCATGTAGTTGGAATCAAATATCTGCGAATATTGTCCGGCTTTCTCTGGTTGCCGCAGGTAATTGTTCAACACTGCCATTTCCACATTTTCATTCACAAATCTTTTGCCTGACAGGTCAACGGCGAGGAAGGGCATATCACACATGGTAACCGGTCCTGCATCCATATCGTGTATCATTTTGGTGTGCCCAATGGGTTCAATTACGCTTCCTGCCCAATAACCCATTTTAAATCCGTCACCGGTTTTATTCGATTGTTTGCGACCGTAATATTTTGCGTCAGGAATGAAATAATCGCACATAGCGTTATCGTTCTGGTAATCGCCCGTTGCCAAAATAATACCTTTCTTGGCAATAAACTTAGTAAACTTACCATCTTCACTTTTTCCAATAACCCCCATAACTTTTCCTGAATCGTTTTGAACCAGCTGAACAGCAGGGGTACTGTAATAAAATTTAACCCCGGCCTTCTCGGCATATTTGGCCAGCGCCTGCATTCCATCGCCATTGTTAAACGGCTTGGGTCCAAAGTAAGCTGTATGGTAGCTAAGCTTATAGCCATTCATTTCGAGGATTTTAACCTGCTGAACATTTCCTTGGTTGAATACCTTTGCACCAGCCTTAATCGCCCGGTCGATAACCCAGGATACAGCCTCACCGGAGTTATATGCCCATTCCCTGATGAGTTTGGGATTGCTTCGATGGGCGTTGTCATTCATCAGCCTGCTTACAAGTGCCTCAACTCCTGCTCTGTCGCTATTTGCAAGGTCGATTCCTGCTCCTGAATTGCCCTGTGAAATGGCAATATTTTCCTTTTGAAGAACCGCGACGCTAACTCCATTTTCGAATGCCGATAGAGCTGCCGGAACCCCTGATGCACCCGCGCCAACAATTACTACATCAAATGTTTCGGTCTTACTAATATCAGCATCCTGTATTTGATTTGGCTTTTCCAGAAAAGAAAGGAGTGCGGTCTTGTCGGAAC
>JBBQXI010000393.1:0-3724 GCA_038209805.1 Bacteroidales bacterium
GACGGCATTAAGGTTTAAGCCTTTTACCCAATGTTCTATTTATCTTTATCGGCTAAGATATTTTTCAAACGGCTGATCTCGAAGGTGCTGATTACAAAATGCGCCAATAGTCCGGCCATCAGGTAAAAATCGCCATTCGGATAATGTTGAAGGCGGAAAAAGGCTCCAGCAAAAACAGAGATTCCAGAAACCAGTAGCAGATACTTCATTACTTTGTTCATCAACTTTGAGTTCATATTTTTAAGATTAGTTATTTTTCAATACAATTTCAGATTCAGTTCGTTATTCCTGAATTTTTATAGAATCGGCAGTTAGGGTTTCTTTTAATCCAATGTGGTATGGCGTGGGTTTAAAACTAAAGCGTTTTTCGAATTTACTGCTATCGAAAATATAATCCTTTTTATACTGATACATCATTTCCAGAATCTCTTTCATGATTGGGGTAAAATAACCCAGAATCCATACCATATATCTGTTTACCAATTGATAATTTGGTTTAATGCCAAGTTCACTGGAAATCAACCAGGTCCATTGCGCCCCGGTAAAAGGCTCGGCTGCGGTTGGCAAATGCCACACCTGATTGTAGGCGTCTGCGGTATTTCCGAGCAAAGCTGTTGCTTTTCCGGCATCAGGAGTAAAGGTGTATGAATGTTTCGAATTCACCGATCCTAAAAGGTTAGCTTTCCCTCCGATACTTAAGGGTTTGATGATGGTTTCGTTCAGCATACTGGAATTTTTAATTCCTGGGCCATAGAAATCGGCTGAGCGGGCAATGAGTGCAGTCAGTTTTCCTGCCTTTACTTCATCCATAATCATTTGAGCTACTTCGGCCCTTACCTGTCCTTTTTTGCTAGGTGGATTGATGGGTGTCTCTTCGGTCATCCGATCCAGATATTTCGGATCGTACATATACATGTTGTCGAAGAATACCAATTTGGCGTTGAATTCTTTACAGGCAGCAATTACGTCGTTTATAAATTTTGGCCAAACGTCCTTCCATACTTTTGCGCTGTATGGAAATCCTACCGTTACATAAACAATTTCTGATCCTTCAACTGCTTTACGAACATCATCGGCATTCAGCAAATCGGCAGTCATCAATTCGTCCGATTTATTTACTTTCTTCGGGTTTCGGCTAACCAACCTTATTTTGTTGGTATAGGTTTTAAGTGCCTTTGCCAGTTCAACCCCAATTGCACCGCCTGATCCAAGTATTGTTTGCATACGTTTTCGTTTTTCGTAATTTGAATGACTCAAAAAAGAAGTTCTAAGCGAACTTAGAATTCGAATTTTTCCAATTTGATTTCGGAAAACTCTTGAAGAACAACAATGTTTTTTACGAAGTGAGTAGTTTTTTCGTGAGCGGCGAGTGCTTCACTGTCTTTCCACGTTTCGCAAATAAGCAATACATTCGGACGGGTAGCACTTTCGTACACATCGTAGGCGATACAACCGTCTTCTTTAACCGAAAAAGCAGTTAGTTCTTTCGTAGCTTCCAACACTTTGGTGAGATTTACACCTTCAACTGAGACAAATACATTTAATCGAATCATAATGCTGTTTTTAATTAATGTTGTTGTAAATGTAGGGCTATTCTCCCGCCAGATGCAAGTATTGTTTGCATTCGTTGTTTGTTAAATATTATCCAAAGATAAGAACCACAATAGTCACATAGGTCACAATAGTAAAATTAAATTTACTGTGTTCTATGTATCTATTGTGGTTCCAATATAATTGATCGGATACGATTCTATTTCATAAGCTGACTTACTTTAAAGGCAATGGCATATTTTGAGGGAAGTGTTTTTGACAAACTTTCAGGAACTGAGATTTTGAAACCCTCGCTATTGGTTTTCCATTTCATCGAGCTTCCTTTTTTGCCAAGCAAAGTGATTTTGGCGCCCTTTTCAGGAACAAAACCATTAACTTCAATCTCTGTCGGAAGTTTTTCGTCTTCGTCGAGCAGGTAGATGATGTTTGCGGAACCGTCTTTGCTACGGGTAAAACGTAGTTTGCCATCGACGTAAGGAGCAATGGTGCGTGTGCCGTAAATGGCTTCACCGTTGATTTTTAGCCAGTCGCCAATTTCTTCCAGACGGCTATACGCATCATCGTACCAGGTTCCATCGGGGCCGGGTCCAATATTCAGCAACAGATTTCCGCCTTTGGCTACAATGTCGGTGAGCATGTGAATCACTTTTCGTGTTTCCATCATTTTAGCATCGTAAGAGAACGACCATCCGCCACCCAAGATCATGCACGATTCCCATGGGTATGGCAACATTTTATCAGGAACCTGATTTTCAGGAGTAAGGTAATTTTGATTTTTACCTTCCACCGCACGGTCAACAACAATGCAATCGGGCTGCTTCGAACGGATTTTATCAACCAGTTCATCCATTTTGATATCCTGATTGAGCATCTTTTTTACAGTAAATCCGGGAACTTCAGGCACTGCACCTTTGTCCGGATGTTTCTGAACCCAGCCGCCATCGAACCACATTAAGTCGATTTTTCCGTAGTTCGAGCAAATTTCCATGACCTGATTGTGTGTGAAATTCACAAAGTTGTCCCAACGTTCAGGGTACTTTGCCGGATCGTAATTGACATTGCGGTCGAGTGGTGGAAATTGCGACCACCAGTAATCGTTGTTGTGCCAGTCGGGTTTCGAGAAATAAGCTCCAATCCACAATCCTTCGTTGCGGAAAGCATTGAAAATTTCTTTGGTTACATCGGCTTTCGGGTTGGTGTGGAACGGACAATCTTTGCCTGTAATTTTGTAATCGGTGTATTTTGTATCAAACATACAGAACCCATCGTGGTGTTTGGTGGTGAAAACCACGTATTTCATTCCGGCATTTTTGGCTGCCTTTGCCCATTTCTCCGGATCGAACTGGGTTGGGTTGAAGGTTTTTCCAAGGTTTTCGTATTGCTTTTTATAATGAAAATAATCTTTCACAGTATCGGGTACGCACCAGTCTTCATCTTCGGGACAAATCGACCACGATTCGACAATTCCCCATTGACTGTAAGGACCCCAGTGCATCAGCAGTCCGAACTTGATGTCTTGCCATTGATCAATTCGTTGCTGAATTTGTGGATTTGGATCCGGGAAATAGGTTTGACCTTCGTGTTGAGCATTGACTTTTAGAACAGAAAGTATTAGAAAAAGGAAGATAATTTTTACTAAATTCATTAGAACAATGTTTTAATATTGAGGTTTATTCTGTATTCTGAGATTTCAGATGTAAAATTTCAGGCAGCAAAATAGATACTTTTTAATTTATTTACAAACTAGACAGGAGTTATTGGAATAAATAATAATTGATAAAAAAATATTCTAACTTGGTGCCTGCTAAAACAAAACAAATCTACGATGAAACAATCAATTACTGGAATCATGATTTTGTTGTGCTGTGCATTTCTATGGAGTTGCAAGCCAAATAGAACGTTCTCTGAAAGCGAAATTGCCCTAATTCCACAGGTTCAGAAAATGACCTTAGGAGAATCTTCATTTAAATTCAAAGAAAGCACTAAACTCGTTGTTGAAAGTGTTGATCAGGAAGTCATTGCCAGGCAGTTTGCGGGTTTGTTTGAAAAAGCAACAGGCTGGAATCTTCAGGTGGTCGTTGGTGGAAACGAAGGATCGAATCAGGTATATTTTAAAACTGAGCCTGTTATGGCGCCTGAAGGATACATTCTTGAGGTTCAGAAAAACCGGATT
>JBBQXI010000394.1:0-3703 GCA_038209805.1 Bacteroidales bacterium
CAGTTGTCTTTTCCTGTTTCCCTTCATAGTCGTTTACCACATTACGAATTTCACTTATCTTTTTTTCATATCTGTGGTAATTAAAATTATAATCAAGCTTGTACAAATTTTAATTACTAATACCATTCATTTACATAATGTAACGGTATTTCAGGTCATTATCAGCAAGCCGGGCATTTACTACCAACTGGTGAATATTGGCAGATACGGATAGCAAGAGAAAAACGGACAAAGTAATAATTGCAACGACTACTTTAGAAGATTTCAGATCAATAACATGATAGTGACGAACCGAAGATTCTGTTTTCTGGCTTGCAACTATCCTTTTTATCTCATCCGTTTTTGAAAGAATATGCCTTTCAGTTTCATTGATCGTATTGTTCACCTGGCTAATCTTTTGGTCTGATGCTTTCAGATAGGCCAATATAAATTTGATGATCTGATCCAATTTCTGCGGATCCACACCAGCTGTTGGGTTCGTTGAATTTGATGTATCTTTCGGTATAGTCCTTTCACTTGGAATTTTATTTGCTTCCAGTTTTTTCTCAATCGATGTAAGCAGGTTTTTGATCTCCTCAAACATCAGGCTGATCATTGAAATATTGTTTGCCATGGTTTATTATTTTTTTGTCATCGTCTCAGACCTTTTTTCTTTTTCTTTTTGAATTTCCGGATAGCTGCTAGATCATCGCTGTCGTAGTTGTAATTTGACGGCAGTTGAAATTGGGACAATAAATTACTGAACACACTTCCGACATTCAAGATCTCGTCTTGAACCCAATTCTCGTGTGTTTTGGGCTGACGTAATTTCTGCCCGTTTAATTGCAGTTGTTGGTTAATTTTTGAATAACTGAATTGTCGGTCAACCTTTGAACCATTAAACGTGTACCCATTTTTTTCAAAAATTACGCCTTGGACTTCATCCGTTTTGCCTTTGTTTTTGAAGGAAACAATAGTATTTTGATCCTTTAGCGTCCGGATTAACTGATCCCAATTTTGACAGTTCGGAATAGTCTGTTTCAGTGAATTGTAGATTTCATATTTGGTTTTATCCGGCTCACGCAAACGATGTTCCTTCACATTTTCCTTCCCCTGGGCAAAGTAAAGTCCATATTTCCGGGTCAGCTCTTTGCAAATCTTTTCACTGCGAAAATGGTCGTTCCGATCAGTAATAGTCATTCCTTTATTATCAACTCTGTTAAATAACAGATGGATATGCGGATGTTCCTTGTCAAAATGACGGCCAATCAGGTACTGCGTATCTTTAATTCCCATTTGGCGCATGTAATCCCTGGCTATTTGGGCCATTAGTTCATTGGTAAGTTTTTCTTTATCCTGAGTGGAAAAATCCAAGGAGGTGTGGCCAACCGGTTTCTTTAAACGAGGGTTCATTCCAGCTTGGGATATGAAGCTTTGAATTATTGTTTCAGGATTTTTTAGTCGTATTCCATCGCTGTCCATAATCTCTGTTCCTTTAGATTGATCCAGGATATAATTGACCACCCCTTTGAATCCTTGACCTTTGACTATTTTAGCTATCATCTCGGATACGGTCTAAAAGATTATCAATCTTATCAGCCAGATGCAAGTATTCGCTTCTGGCATTCCGGTACCCCTGACCATTGGCTTTGCGGGCAATCTGGTTCAGGTTGTTGGCCATGCCAGATAGTTTACGGATAAAATCATGTATTTCAGGAGAGAGCCTTTGCTGAATAACACTGCCTTTGATGCACCATCGCATACATTCACTGATCGTTATTCCGGCATCATGCGCTTTGGCTTTGAGCGTGTAATATTCTTCGGTTGCCATTTTTACATTTACTCGGTAGCTTTTTTTCAGCCCGGCAACTTTTTCAGGTCTGCCACCTTTATTTCGAATTGTTATTTTTTCCATTTTTTCGAGAATTGTAATTTAGACCAGCGGGATGCAAAAGTTTTGGTCATACCAAAACATAAACTTGCTACCCACACTAAATGAGATTAGTTCATGTTCTGATCATAATTTTAACCCTTTTTGTTTTTGTGTATACAATTGAGTTATTGAAGAGGCTGAAGAGGTCGATTCTAATGCCAGATCGAAGTGATCAATTAGTTTTTTGAGTAGTGGATTCTTGTTTATCAGCATTTGAAGATTAGATTCTTTCGGTTGTATCTGAAGCAGGAAATCAGCAATATCATAACCTTCCCTGCGTTGTTGGGCTGAGGCATTCCGCTCCAGGTAATCGAATATTTCAACTTTGTATCCTAGCTCCTGCATGTGATTTGCTTTGAGATTCCATTGATCAAACGCACCTAAATCGGGAAATAGAACAATCTTACGACCTTCAAGAACATTTATATTTTCATCCCTGAAACAGCCATGTTTTCCTCCTGAAGCGATCCAGCAAAATTGGGGAAGGTAGCACGATGCGATTAAGGCACTCTTCTCACTTTCAACAATCGCAACAGTTAGTGACTTGTTTTGAGTCAACAGATGTTCACCAAAAAAGCATTGTTTAAGATTAAATTCGTTCCCATCAATCATGGAATGCACCCATGAAATATGATTGTGTGGTTGTTTGATCCGTCTGCCGTTTGATGGATCGTATAGCATGATTTTACCGGTACGGACTTTGCCAGATGAATCAGTTTGCCAGAAGATAGTAGCTCCCGGCCAATAGTTTGCTGTTCCAACCCGGTATTGTTTCATCAGTTTCAATGATTTCTCGATACCAAAAGCAGAAGTCAGAAACTGGTAGAGTTTATTTTGATCGTACTGGGTTAAACTACGACTAACGATGGACTCATCGATAAAGCTGACGGGTATCTGTTTTTGTTGCTGAACTTTTAGTGACCTTGGTGGAAAATCGAGGATCAGCTCTGCTTTTTCAGGATTCTGTTCAAAGTATTGTTTTGGAGTGAAGTGGTATCCGCAATTATTCTCGCGATTGCAACGCCCGACATGAGTTGGGAATTCGATGATCTTGTCGCTATCAATGTAGCGTGAAAAACATCCTTTCTCTTTGCAGGATGGGCAATTGTGGCGGGTGGTTTTACCTTTGTATGGTTCTAATATAAATCTATGTGTTTTCATTATTCTTCAAATTATCCGCACTTTCTACACTTTCAAAATCAAGATATTGATATTGTGATCTTTATGTCATTTTCAAAATGCGCAAATGAATCACCAAAGTGCCATTTTGCAAATTTTAGAAATTGAAAAAGCGGGAAAATGTAGCGATTAATAAATTTTTAATTGTTTGAATATCTTTGATTTACATGTCAAAGTGTGAATAGTTCGGAAAATGCGCTAAATCAATTTCCGATAGTATCCATGTTTGTAATTATCCAGCAGTTTTTCTTTCGCATCGCTTAAAAAGCGTTTGAATCCATCTTCCGACATAGAAAAGTTGGTAGCAATCTTAATTCCTTCAGAAGTTGAGAAGTTGTAGGGTAGGGCATGATAAAGTTTTACTTTGTCCGAAGGGAGCTGCTCCAATCGGGTAGTACATCCAATAAGTGATTGAACTCTACGCGCTGTCTTCCGAAAGTATTCAACTAATTCAATTGCTCCCAGTACACTAACCGAGTCAATAAATTCTTTATCTGCTTCCCGGCACAGCCAACGGACCATTTGCAATATCAGGCAAAATCGAACAGCATAAATTTCCAGTTTGCTATACACACCAAGCATATCTTCATTACTTTCAGCATTGTAGAGGTC
>JBBQXI010000395.1:0-3699 GCA_038209805.1 Bacteroidales bacterium
TCAACTTTTTATTTTAGGCCAAACGGGGAAAAGTACATTTCGACCTTTACTTTGGCAAAATCTCATTCTTTTTCGTGGCAGATATAACTCTGGCTTATTCCTCTGATTCAGTTACATCATCTTCTTCCTCTTCAATTTCAATCACTTCCTGAACATTCATAAAAGCATCAGCAAAGCGTTCGATCCATTCATTGGTATGAGTTGCAAAAACTACCCGTTGGGCTTTGGGCATGCTTTCCGATAAGCGGTCGATTTGAGCATAATTAATACTTCGAATTACCAATTCGGCATTATCAATGGCAAATATTTTCACAACGCCCAAATTAAGAGCATACAATGAATAAACCTGATTCAGTCGTTTGGCCGTTCCAATCACAACATCCGATCCCATGTAAATTTTGTCCTTCTGATCGCTAATTTTTTCGTCATCACAAGCTGTCTGAACGCGCAAATCAGTGTATTCGCCCAAACGCTCAAACTGAGCCTTCATTTCCAAAGCACGCTCCTTATTCTGGACCACAATGATTGCCCGCGGATTATCGTCCAGTGAAGATTTCAGGCGCTGAAGAACACTTACCACAATAGTCGAAGATTTACCACTGCCATCAGCAGCAATGCACAAAAGGTCGCGCCCACTCTTAATTTTAGGAATACAAATCTGCTGCAATGGGGTAGATTCGGTGAAGCCATTTTCTTTCATGACTTCAATAAGTTGAATATCTAATTTTTCGTTAATCATCTGACTGTATGTTGTTAGTTGTATATTTATTAAAGTAATAATTGCAATATTTATTGTTTTGAAAATGGTGATTTCCATTTCGTCCGAAAGAATGCAGGTGCCTTTTTCAAGACCATTTCGCGGACGATTTCTTATTTTCTTTCATTACCCAGGGCGGCACTCCTTCGTCGTTTGCCCTGGGCTATTATCTGCCGCCCTTTCAGGGCTGAAACCAATTGCTTTCATTAAGCCCCCTCTTTCGGAGGGGGTTGGGGGAGCTTCTACCCGATCTCAACAATCGTAATCCCGGCACCACCAAACTGAACATGCTCGTCGCGAAATGACTTTACTGCTGGTTCAGTTTTCAGGTAATTTCGGATCATTTCTTTCAGAATGCCGTTTCCTTTTCCGTGCAATATTCGTAACTCACTAAAATCAAGCATAATGGCATCATCAATCCACGACCGGATAAGTTGCAACGCTTCTTCGGCACGCTGTCCGCGAACGTCAACTTCGGTTTTAAAGGTAAGGCGTTTTTCGCTCATTCCTTTATTTATATTCGGCATGGTCTGATTGTAAGTGCGCTGAATTTTCTTTGCCTCGTTATTCGTGATTTTCTGCAACTTCTCGCGGCTCACCGATGTGCGGATGTGACCAAATGCGACCACTATATTTTTTTCGTTCAATTCCAGAATTTCACCAACATTTGTATTTCCGTCCATGACAACCTTATCGCCTGCTTTCCAAACATCCGGTTCAACAATCTTCTCTTTTTCTTTTTGCTCTGTAGGTTTCTTTTCAGACCGTTTCTGATTTCGGTGCGATTCTTTTTCCTTTAGCTTCTGTATTTTCTGATTGATCAGATCATCCTGATTATTGGCCGAATCTTCAACTTCCTGTTTAAATTCAACCAGTTTAGCCCGAATCTGTTTGGTCTTTTCCTTATCCGCCTGACTTTCTCTGATTTCGCGAATCGTATTTTCAATTCGCTTGTTGGCTTCATTCAAAATTTGATCGGCTTCCTGACGTGCTTTCAGGATAATTTCCTTTCGCTGTTTATCGAGGGAACCCAGATCGGTTTCATATTTTTCGGCCAGATCATCCAGCGATTTCTCCACCTTTCGAATTTTCTGCCGTTTGGTTTCCCAATATCGTTTGTCACGAACAATGTCGCGCAAATGCTTGTCGAAATTAATGTGATCTTTCCCGATTTTATCAGTCGCATCCTGAAGAATATTCTCCGGAAGACCAATCTTACGGGCTATTTCGAAAGCAAACGAGCTGCCTGGCTTGCCAATATCCAACTGAAACAACGGTTCCATTTTGGATGAATCGTACATCATGGCTGCATTCTCAATTCCTTCTGATGACGATGCGAAATGCTTCAGGTTGGTATAATGGGTAGTAATTACTCCAAACGTTTTCATTTCATTCAGTTGTGCCAAAATCGATTCGGCAATAGCACCACCCAACATCGGTTCAGTCCCTGTTCCAAATTCGTCGATCAGAACCAGTGTTTTTTCGTTCGAATTCTTCAGGAAGAACTTCATGTTCATCAAATGCGAACTGTAGGTACTTAGGTCATTTTCAATCGATTGTTCGTCGCCAATATCGATAAACAGCTTATCGAAAATTCCGGTTGCGCTGCTTTGTCGAACAGGAATCAACAAACCACACTGAAGCATATATTGCAGCAAACCAACTGTTTTCAGGCAAACCGATTTTCCACCGGCATTGGGGCCCGAAATCAGTAAAATGTGCTTATTGGCAGTTAAAGTAATGTTGAGCGGAACCACTTTTCGGTTTTCGCGTCGTAATGCCAGCATCAACAATGGATGGACGGCTCCTTCCCACTCAAGTTGGCATTTATCTTCGAGGTATGGTTTAATTCCATCAACATCGATGGCATAAATGGCTTTGGCACGGATAAAATCGATCTTACCCAAAAACCCATAGGCTAGTAATAAATCAGGTAGATACGGACGGATGTCGTTTGAAAAAACGGTCAGGATCTTTACAATCTCTCGTAATTCAGCATATTCCAGTTCACGGATCTGATTGTTCAGTTCAACGACTTCGGCTGGTTCGATGTACGAAGTTTTTCCGGTCGAAGACTCATCATGCACAATACCGTTCAATTTACGTTTAAAAGCCGAGGAAACCGGTATAACTGCACGACCATCTCGCATGGCAACAGAGGCATCTTCTTCAACCAGTCCATCGTCCTGTGCTTTTTTCAGGATGACCTGAAGTCGCTTCGAAACTCCGGATTGTTTGCTGAGCAATTCTTTCCGGATTCGCGCCAATTCCGGAGAAGCATTATCCTTTATTTTTCCATATTTATTCAGGATATTATCTACACGCTCAATGACATACGGATAAACCTGAACGCCAGCAAGTAATCGCTTTAAATAAGGGAGCTGCTCCTCTTTGGTTTGTTTCAGGAAACGGACAATTCCTGAAATCGTTTCGAGCGAACGTTTCAGGTCGAATAACTCTTCGACTTCCAGAAAGCGGCCTTCAATCCTGATTTTTGCCAATGCTTCGCGAAGGTCGAAGTAATAACTGGTCGGAAAATTCTCCATTTCCTGAATAATGGAAACAAATTCGCTCACCAGCGAAAGATCTTCAGTCAGTTGTTCAAAATCGCTGCAAAAACGAATTTCTTCAACCAACTCTTTGCCCAAAGTACTTAAACATCGGCCATTGAGCAATTCGCGGATCTTATCAAAACCTATCTTCGATTCAAAATTTTCAGGATATACCAAGGTCATACCAAATAATTAGATGCGCAAAAGTACAAAGGAATTTTTGATTCCTGATTTCTAATTTTAAGTGTAATACCAAATGTAAATATAATATAGTCCAATTTGCATAATTGGATTTTTTTTGTTATTATTGGACTATATTATAAATACATATTTATGGCACTTCCAAAAATCATTGTCATTAAAGAAACCGAAAGCGAGATTAAGCATCGC
>JBBQXI010000396.1:0-3691 GCA_038209805.1 Bacteroidales bacterium
AATTTTGTCGCGAACGAGAGATGGGATGGCAATTCCGTATTCTTCAGGAGTTACTTTGAATTTTGAGGTTGCCACCAGTTTGCCATCTTGAAGTCCAATAGTTCCGGGTACTGTAACCGTTTTGTCGACACCATGCACATTTAAAACACCGGTAATTTTGATGTTGGCAACTGGAGCACTAAGCATTTCTTTTTTGAAACCTTCGATCGTTCCTTTGAATTTTGCTTTTGGGAACTTTGTGCTTTCCATGTAATTTTCGTTGAAGTGCTCTTCCATCAAGGCGCGTTTAAAATGAAATGTAGTCATTAACGCCTGAAAAACAATTTCTCCGTTTGATGAATCAAGAATTGTTACCACCTCATTGCTTTCTCCAAGAATATCTTCCATTGGAGTTGATGAATAGAAAGAAGTGAAGGCATTTTTTGCGATAAATTTGCCTTGGCTAAATGCGCTGAATGATGCTCCAAGCACAATCAGCATTAAAAAAATCTTTTTCATTGTTATCTGTCTTTTTGAAATGAAAATACTCTTGAAATATTGAACCCAAGATGAATTCCTTTATCGAACCAGTTGTCGGTTGTTTGTGGAATGAATGAGCCTTCACGCATACCCAACGAATTGGTCAGCATAATCTGAAATACGTGACCGCCGGTTTCAATATCAACACCTACCGATGCTGAATTGTAATATTTGGTTTCCTGAAATTTGTTATTTGGGTTGTAATTGTAATAGTATTCGGCGTTCAGCGAAAGTCGTTTTGAAAGTTTATATCGGGCACCAAACCCCATGGCATAAACGTCATTCATATCAAGATCTGTTTTAACCAGATTGCGGTGAATGAAAGTTGGTGAAAGTTGGAATGAAAATTTGTCGTTAAACTTACGGGCAATCAGCAATTGATGAACAAAGGCAAGTCTTGATGAGAAATAATTGGTTCGTGTAGGATCCTGAAATTTCAGCGTGTTTAACTCGACGGAAGTGAAATAGCTAAGTGAAATGGGCATCCATTTTGCTCCTGAAGATTGACGCAATAAACGAAATTTTGCAAATGAATCATAGGTTTTGTTCAAGCTTCCACGCCCTACACCAAGCATTAACCAGTCGGTTACTCCATATTCAAGGCTGAAGTGAATCTTCGATTGGTCGAGCCCGAATAAACCATAGGCGCCATCGTTGAGAGGTCCAAAGCGGTGTGAGATGCGAAAATCCAGTTGCCTTTTCTTCATCTGTTCAATGGAATGTCCGTTTATTATACGGCTGGCCTTGAAAGTCGCGGTTGCATAATCGATTGTTGGTTTTGTTTCGGCATTCAGTAAAGCATCCAGATCCTGACTATATGTATTTCCGGAGAATAGTAGAATAAATAATGCGATAAAAATATATTGTATTCGTTTCATTCGTCAGTGATTTAGTTGTTTAATTTACCGTTGTCGATCCACGTTTGCAGTTTGCTGATTTCGCAATCAGTTAATTTGCCTCCGCCCTGAGGCATCGCCTGAAATCCACTTGTGTGATTAATCGTTCCCATTAACTTGCCATTGTTTGTTGAGATAAGAACATCGGCATAGTTTTCAAGCTTTATACCTCCCCCCGAGTTTGCAGCTTTTGAATTTGAGTGGCAAGAAAAGCATGAAGCTTGCAGTATTGGCTTAACGGTGGTGGTAAATGTGACATTTGAAAGGTCACAAGAGGTTGAAACTTGCGGATATAGTTTTTCTTCCGTGTCGTAGTAACAACCGGAAATAAAAGCAATCAACAGAATAAGGCTTATTTTTATTATTTGTTTCATTGTTGCTATTTTATAGTTCAATTATTACCACAAGTTGTTTGTTTTGCTCCCTGTTCGATCCATAGACGGATAGTTGTTCGTTTGTCGATTGGGAGTGCATTGTCTGGCGGCATTAACTGAAAAGTGCTTGTCATGGCCTGGTAGGCTTTACTTTTGTCAGCGTTTCCGGCAGTAATTGCTTTCATAATGCTGGAATAGTCGGTGAACGTATAGCCCCCTTCACCCCGCGTTCCTCCATGGCATCCTGTTGTTCCACAGCTGTTCTGAAATATTGGTAGTACTTCAGTTTGAAAACAAACTTCTGGGAATTGATCCGCCGGAACTCCATCATGTTTACATGAGCTGACCAGAAATAGCATAAATCCAATCCCGATCATGAATGACAACTTTAAAAATCTGATTTTTTTATTTTTCATATGTAAATTCTTTATGACCTGTAAAAACAATTAGTTCTCTAAAAGGATCATCCCTTTTTCAAGAAACAGATCAATATTTTGTTAAAAATGTTTAAAGGACAGTAAGGTGCTAAATTCCGAATATATTCAACAAACCGTTTGACGATGAAATTATTGTGTTACCGATTAGTAAAAGGGAAGCATTTTAATAATTTCGCCTTCAGTTGTGAGGTATTCTTTCATTAGGTTGGCTGTTAGGCATGAATGGACAGGTATTATTTCAATCAGATTTCCGGGTTTGAAATAACTTAAATCGCGAGGTGTGATTTTAAGAATTCCGTGTTCTTGTGAAAGCGCATGAAGATAATTCCGCTCATCTAAAAGTATTTTTTTATCATTTTCTTCGACAACAATTCTGCCGAAAAGAGGTTTCCCATCAATGTTAATGATCGAATCTTTTGCAAAATGGATTGCTCCGCCATAAATAACCACTTCATTGCGCGATGGATGTACTGCAATAACTGGACAAACCATTCGAACTGCAATGTCCGTAAGCTGACAGACACCTAGTTTGAATTGTGTTAAGTCGTAAAAAACAAAATTTCCTGGGCGGATTTCATCAACACCATCAAAATTGTCACAGATACTGCAAGAGGGCGTGTCTCCCATGGAAATCATCAGTTCCGGCCATTCGCTTTGGTACCTCATTTTCAAGGCTTTCATTTTTAGCAGGGCATCGAAGTGCCTGCTGAAAATGTCGTGAGTTGAGTTGGCGTGATAAGTGTGTCCGGTGTGTGACAAGAATCCCTTGAATTGAAGTAGTGGAGATTTTTGTATGGTTTCCAGTAGTTCATCAATCAGTTGGGTACGACTCGACTCAATTCCGGTACGATTGTAGCCTGTATCAATTTTGATAAAAACTCCGGTATGCCAGGTGATTTTTTCCTGAAGTGCGGCTAATCCTTCTTTATTTTCGATCAAAAGATTTAGATTTATCCTGCCTGCTAGTTCATTTATTTCCGGAATTTCCGGAATATTTACTGAAAATGCGATCGTAATGTCATCCCAACCAATGTCAGCAAAGTAATTGGCCATGGTTAGTGAGGATACTGTGATGCATTTTACTCCTGCATCGCGAAACCATTCTCCAATTTCAGCAGATTGATGAGTTTTGAAATGGGGGCGAAAATTTAACCCATGATCATTTGCTTTACGAGCCATATTCTGGATGTTTCGTAACGCAATTTCTTTACTAAGTAACAGGGTAGGTTTTGTAATTTCCATTTCAGGATAATAAACTGAATTACAATCACGCAATTAGTGTCCTAAAATAATCAATACTTTGTGAAATCAAAAGTTTTAAGCAAAAGAAAGGAGCCAGATAACTGGCTCCCTATGTTTATTCTCCCAAGAAGATTGTTTGTGCTCTGTTTGGACCTACCGAAGCAATCGAAACCGGAACCCCAACCTGTTCTTCAATGAAATTGATGTAGTTGTTGAATTCTTC